>CAYFFE010000068.1:0-20102 GCA_964342265.1 uncultured Cellvibrionaceae bacterium
CAGATTGCCAGTGGCACGTCATCACAGTCGAGCAAAGCGCCAACCAACGCCGCTTTGTTCTGTTCGCCGTAGTGATCAATAGCGCGCTTAAACAAGCCCAATTTACTGCCGTAGGCGTGGTAAATGCTGCCCGGTTGCAAGCCGGTTACGCGGGTGATGTCCTGGATAGAAGACTGGGCGTAGCCGTTTTGCCAAAACAGTTGGGTGGCGGCGTTTATCACTTCGCCTTGGTCAAATTTTGCTTTTACCATGGGACATTACCTGAAAGACCGAACTTAAAAATTGACTCTAAAAAACGCGCCTAGCAACAAGCGCCTAGCAACTAAATAACTGGCTAATAATCGACCAATAAGCACGCGAAAATTATAAGCCATTGAACAACTAATTGAACACACAGTCAAAAGCAATTAACCGATCAGTCCAATGTTTTACAGTATCGACAAGCAGTCTTGAGTATTCGCTCAACACTGTTTGAATATGGCGTGAATACCGCAACACAGACCCCGCTCCCTTAAAAAGGAAATCCTATTATGTCTCTCTCCGATCAGATTATTGAGTTCCAAAAGTCATTTTTGACTAGTGTGCCACAAGAAGTGCTCGCCAAAATGATGAAAGCGACCGAAGACTTAGCCGCCACCGGCATTGCCGAGCGTGCGCCCAAGGTAGGTGATACCTTGGCCGAATTCAGCTTGCCCAACCAAACCGGCGCTACGGTTACGCTGTCGGATTTAACCGCCAAAGGCCCGGTAATTATCACTTTTTATCGCGGCGGTTGGTGCCCCTACTGCAATCTAGAGCTCAAAGCCTACCAGAGTGTGCTCGACGAAATAAACCAGGCGGGCGCTACGCTTGTGGCCATTACGCCGGAATTGCCCGATACCTCGTTGAGCACCATCGAGAAAAACGAGATCGAATTCCAGGTACTGAGCGATGTCAACGCCGACTACGCCAAGCAACTGGGCGTGGTATTTTCCCTGGCCGACGAACTGCGTCCCATCTACGACCAATTTGGTATTGAGTTGGAAAAGTACAACGGCGAAGGTCAGTTTGATTTGCCGTTAGCGGCCACCTTTGTGGTCGACGAGCAGGGCGTTATCGCCAGTGCCTTTGTCGATGCCGACTACACCAAACGCCAGGAACCTGCCGAAGCCTTGGCTGCGGTTAAAAGTTTAGCCACTGCCTAATTGGGATTGCACTCGGCAGACGGATCGGGTGAATGTTGTAACGGAGTTTGTCGAGTGAAATTATCGATCATCACCCTGTTGGCCTTACTGGCCTTTGCCGCCAATTCGGTGCTGTGCCGATTGGCGCTAAAAGGCAGTGAGGCCGACGCCTTCAGTTTTACCGCCCTGCGCCTAGTGAGTGGCGCTGTGGTGCTAGCCGCCATAGTGCTGATTCATCGCGGTCGCATTGTGTTACAGGCGCGCCAAAAACAACAGTGGCTGGCACCGTTGATGTTGTTTATCTACGCCCTGGGTTTTTCTCTGGCGTATATGCAACTCAGTACCGGCACCGGCGCGCTGGTGTTGTTTGGCACGGTGCAGGTGACGTTGGTGGCCATTAATTTACTGCGAGGTCAGGCGATGTCGGTTTGGGAGTGGGGCGGAATCGCGCTGGCGTTTTTCGGCTTGGTGTATTTGGTGTTACCCGGAGCCAGTGCGCCGCCGTTGTCGGGCTTTTTATTGATGGTGCTGGCCGGCATTGCCTGGGGCTCCTACACCTTTTTGGGGCGCGGCTCCAAAACCGCCACCGAAGACACCGCCCAAAACTTTATTTTATCTCTGCCATTTATGATGTTGGCGGGCGCAGCTCTGTGGCTAGCGGGCCAGGTAGAATTATCCATTAACATTCGCGGCGTTTGGCTCGCCGTGTTGTCCGGCGCGCTGGCGTCTGGCTGTGGCTACGCACTCTGGTATACAGCACTGCCCAAGCTGTCCACCACCGAGGCCGCCGTGCTGCAGCTATTGGTGCCCATTATTGCCGCACTGGGCGGCGTGGTATTTGTGGCCGAAGCCATCGACACTCGCTTGATTATCGCCTCGGCCATAACCCTATCGGGCATCGGTGCTGTTATTGGTGCAAGGCGTTTCAATACGAAAGTGGCCTAGGGCCTGTTGACACTAATTTAGCACCACTGCTGGAGGTCAGTTTTTGGTCCAGCTAGGCGCCAGGCGTGCCATGTAGTGGGTCTACATCAGCGTCTGGCAACAACGCTGGGCCAAAAAACTGGCCCCAGCCCAGAGGGTTGAGCCTGAAAAGAGCTCGCTCGTTGTTGCTCGCCGCTGATTTGGGCCCACCAAACTACGCGACTCGCGCCTAAATCGAGTTCTTTTCAAGCTCAACAGAGGCGCTAAATTAGTGTCAACAGGCCCTAGCCAAACCAATGATAAACCCGCAAGTTGCAATAAACTAACAGACACGAAAAAGCAGGCGTTATGCCTGCTTTTTCGTTTTTGGAAAGGAATCGAGTGTCGATTAATATCCGTTAATACGCCTTTTTGGAAATCAAACGAAACGGCGTGAGCAACAGAATTTTTAAATCCAACAACGGCGACCAACGATTGATGTATTCCAAATCGCAGCGCACACGCGCTTCCATATCGGCCAGATCGGCGGTTTCGCCACGGTGACCACGAATTTGCGCCAGGCCGGTCATGCCCGGTTTAACGCGACCACGCGACATGTACTGAGTGATTTTATCGCCGTAGTAATCGTTGTGCGATACCGCGTGAGGACGCGGTCCAACCAGCGACATGGTGCCAAATAAGACGTTAAACAACTGTGGCAATTCATCCAAACTGCTCTTGCGC
Organism: uncultured Cellvibrionaceae bacterium; assembly: GCA_964342265.1. GTDB lineage: Bacteria > Pseudomonadota > Gammaproteobacteria > Pseudomonadales > Cellvibrionaceae > Halioxenophilus. The sequence goes on from CAYFFE010000068.1 coordinate 2,811, forward strand.
AGGAAAGCACCGATGGGCGTGATGCGCGGATCGCCTTTGGTGGCTTGCTTAACCACTTGATCGTCTTGATGCACGTACATGCTGCGGAATTTATAAACTTTAAATTTTTTGCCGTCCCAGCCATCGCGCTCTTGTTTAAAGATAACTGGGCCTGGTGAGGAGCGTTTTACCAGGTAAGCCAATACGGCCAACACTGGGCTAAACGCCACAATTAAACCCGCAGCCGCCACGCGATCAATAACGTTTTTAATAAAATTGCGCGCACCGGAGTAGTGTGGGGTTTCGTTAAGAGTGATTAACGGCAGACCCGCCATTTCGCGCACACAGTGGTTAAGCAGTTCGAATTCGTAAATATCCGGTACCCAAACAATGTCGATGTGCTTGTCTTTTAGGGCGTTGTATTGCTCGTGCAAAAACGGTGTTTCTTTTAGGCTTAAGGCGATGTATACGCGCGTAACTTGTTTTTGATCGATTAACTGGCTCAAGTCTTCAAAGTTAAAAATTGAGCGTACATCTTGCGGCAAATCGTAGCTGTTGGGGCTGTTGGCGAAATCACACACCGCCACCAATTGTTCGTCCAACCATACGTTGCCCGCCATGCGCGAGGCCAATTGATAAACAATATCGCCCGAGCCCACAATCACCGAGGTGCTGCGTTTGGTGGAAACTTTACTGGCGTAGCGCTTTAAATGAACACAGGCCACGGCCACCAAGCCCTGCAGACAAAAGCTGCTTACCGCCCAAACAATCAATATTTGGCGAGAAACCGCATCGGAGGTTTCGGTTACAAACGCTATGGCGGTTAACATTAAAAGCACAGTGCCCCATGCGCGCGCCAAACGGCGCAAACCGGCAAAACCCGACAGGCTGCGGCGGCCGATGCTAAAAGCGGGGTAGACGATAAACATCAATAAGCTGGTGATCACCAACAGCGAGCGATAGATGCTGTTAAATGGGGTTTCCGCCAGGTACAAATGAGCGAACAGCGGCAGCGCGGCGGCAATAAGATACAGGCCGTACTCCAACCACTGATAAACACTCTCGTGGGTTTGCAGTAGGCGCTTGTGGGCGATGCGAGAATCGTAACTGGGGCAGTTGATGGAGCCGACCAGTTCCTTTGGTATTTCCCTTGCAGCAGTCATTGCTATGTCCTTTTGGGTGTTTTACTGAGATCCAAATCCTTGTGCTGGTTTAACCACGGCCCGGGGTCGGAGTCAGACTGTAAACCCGCATTACGGCCATGCCTCTGGTGTGCTTAAGTGCGCCACCTGAGTAAAGCTTAACCCTAAAACGTGACTCGTTTCACATAAAAAACCAGTGACAGCAAGGTTAGAGCTATAAGCCTTGACAAACAAGAGTCTACTAAAGCCAATTTTCTATAGATTGTTAAGAATCTATTCCGATTGATTCTATGACTTATACGAACCCGCACTGCACGGACCTGACAAATCACGCAGACAATTTTAAGTCATTGATAAATAAGAAAAAATTATCGAAAAAATAACTGATAATCAACGGTTGAGAGAGTCTGACGTTTTATACAAATGTAGCATAACGCGCCATTCTAATGGTTACTGTGCGCGCATCGACACGGTCAATGCCAAGCCTGCCAAAAAATGGCAACTCGCTATAACAGTGCCGACAGCGCTGAATAAAACCCAGTCTAGCCGGCGGAGTCAGGCTGCCACTGTAAGATTTTCAGGTGGTTGGTTTGGCCACCACTACCCGAAATATCGCCACAGGTAATCACCACGCGCTGGCCGGGATCAATGCCGCCGTGCTCGGCCACAGTGGCCATGGCGGTTTGATAAACGTTGTCGCCCTCGGCGGTGACATCGTAAAAAATGGATTTCACGCCACGGTAGAGTGCCATTTTGCGGCAGGTAACCCGGTGGCGCGACAGGGCGTAAATGGGCAGGCCCGAGCCCAGGCGCGACATCAACAGCGCCGTATTGCCGGATTCGGTTAAGCAAATGATCGCTCCCACGTTGTGGAGGCGATTGGCGGCGTAAATGGCCGACAGCGCTATGCTCTCGTCGATGTGCTGAAAATGGCGATCGCCGCGGCGCTCGGTGATTTGGACATCCGGGTGTTGCTCGGCTCCCATGCACGTTGCCGCCATGGCTTTAACCACCTGTTCGGGATAGCGCCCAGTGGCGGTTTCGGCAGAGAGCATTACCGCATCGGTGCCATCCAACACGGCGTTGGCGACATCAAACACCTCGGCGCGGGTGGGCACCGGTTGATTGATCATAGATTCCATCATTTGCGTGGCAGTAATCACCGGCTTGTTGGCATCGCGGGCAAAACGAATGATTTTTTTCTGTACGCCAATCAATTGCGGATCGCCGATTTCCACCCCCAAATCGCCGCGCGCCACCATTACGCCGTCGGCGGCGTCGATCAGATCTTTTAATACGTCTTTGTTGGCCACCGCTTCGGCGCGCTCTATTTTGGCGATAATGCCCGTGGCCACGCCGGCCTCGTTGAGTGCGTCGCGCACCGGTTGTAAATCTGCGGCGCAACTGGGAAACGACACGGCGAGATAGTCCATCTCCAACTCAATGGCCACCTGCAAATCTTGCTTATCCTTGGCGGTAATGGTGGGCGCGGACAAACCACCGCCCAAGCGATTTAAACCTTTGCGCGATTTTAACGTGCCACCTTCCAAGACCCGGCAGGTAACATCGGTTTCGTCCACTTGTACTACGGTGAGTTTGAGCAATCCGTCGTCCAGTAAAAGGGTATCGTCGGGCTTAACGAATTTGGGCAGCGCTTTGTAGCCCACGCTGATGCACTGATCGGATTGCGGTTTGTTGTCGTCGATGGTGAGCACAATTTCACCGCCGTTGACCAATTCCACCGAGCCATTCACCAGATCACCAATGCGAATTTTTGGCCCTTGCAAATCTCCCAAAATGGCAGCGTTGCGATTTTTTTCGCAGGCTACTTGGCGAATAATCGCCGCTTGCTGACGGTGGCCTTCTGCGCTGCCGTGGGAAAAATTTAAGCGAAACACATTAACACCCGCATCCAAAAGGCGGGCGATCATTTCTGGGCTGGACGACGCCGGGCCGACGGTGGCAACAATTTTAGTGCGGCGCAGGTAATTGGCCATTATTTAATCCTTAAACTGCGTTGTAAAAATTCGGGCGAAAACATTGCCCTAAACAGTAGCACGAGCGTGCAACAGTCGTATGACCTCACATCAAAGAAGCTTAACCTGGGGCGGGAAAGCCCGGCACGCTCGGCACCGGGCAACAGACGGGACAGGAGCGGCGCTTAAAGCAGCGCCTCAATGCGATCCATAATGTCGTTCATGCGACGCACAGTGGCGCGGTAGGGCTCGGGTTTGGCCATGTCCAGCCCGGCGGTTTTTAAAATATTGTAGGCGTGATCGGAGCCGCCCGCCTTTAACACGTCGATAAAGGCATCGCGAATGGCGTCGTCGCCGGCCAGCAATTGCTCGGCAAACCAGGAGGCACCCGACATCGATGTGGCGTATTGGAAGACGTAAAAATCGTAGTAAAAATGCGGAATATACGCCCACTCGTTAGTGTATGCCTCATCGATGACCACCACGCCCTCATCGTGTCCGTGATAGGTTTTGAGTAAATCGCCGTAAATGGCGGCCATGCGTTTGCCCGTTAAAGGCTCACCGGCTTCGGCGGCTTCGTGAATTTTTAATTCAAATTCGGCAAACATGGTTTGACGATAAAAAGTACCGCGCACCGATTCCAGCGCCTGACCCAAATAGAACAGTTTTTCCTGTTTGGTTTCGGCGCGCTCGATTAAATATTCTTCCAATAAAATTTCGTTAATGATCGAAGCGATTTCGGCGGTAAACGTCGAGTAACTGGCTTTTTCGAACGGTTGGTTCTCGTTGGCGAGCATGGAGTGCACGGCGTGACCCCACTCGTGCGCGTAGGTCGATAGCGAATTGTAATCGTCGTTATGATTTAACAATACGTACGGGTGCACGTCGTACACGCTGCCGTTCATGTAAGCACCGGAACGCTTGCCCGGCTGCGGATAGACGTGCGCCCAGTCGGCGTTTAACGCGGTTTGTAGGTGCGAATAGTATTCGTCGCCCAGCGGTTTAAGTACTTCTAATGTGATTTGTTTGGTTTCGGGCAATTTAAACTCGGCGTCCAACTGCACCAGCGGCGGGTAAATATCGTAGTAGTACATCTGCTCAACGCCGAGCATTTTGGCGCGCAAGCGGAAGTAGCGATGCAGGGTGTCGAGGTTGTTGTTAACCTCGGTCACTAAGGTGCGATACACCGCTTCGGGCAGGCGCTCTTGTTGCAATTCTTTTTGCAGCACCGAATCGTACTTGCGCGCTTTGGCGGTAAATACGTTCGATTGCACTTCGGTATTGAGGATCATCCCCATGCTGTCTTGGTACTCGCCCCAAACACCCCAAAAGGTATCGAAGACTTTTTTGCGATCATCGCGATTTTCCGAGCCGCGCGTGCGCGAATAACCGGCTTGATTGAGCAGCACCGTCTCGCCGGTGGACAGCGTAATTTCCGGCCAGGGCACGTCGGCATTGGCCAATAATTCGTAGATGCGATTGGGGCTCGACAACACCTGACTGGCCGAGGCCAAGAGCGCTTCGCCCTGTTCATCCAAAAGGTGTTCGGCGTCTTCGAATAACGTGGTGAGGTACAAATCAAACGGCGCTAAGCGCGATTCTTTTTTCAGGTATTTTTTTACCTTTTTCTCGCCAATGGCCAAAATGGTCGGGTCCAGCCAACTGGTGGCTTCGGAGTATTCGGAATAAAGCGTGCGCGCTTTGGCGTTTAGCTCCTGTGGCCCGGCTGCGCGTTGATCGGCGTCGTGAGAAAGCGACGTGTAAACGTACACACGCACCAGTTCTTTTCTCACCGTGGAGATCTGCTCCAAGCCTTCGGCCAGGGACTTTGCATTTTTGCCAATCGTATCTTTCAATTTTTTGAGTTCGGCGATTTGCTCGCTCACCTCATCGGCAGCCGCTTGCCACGCCTGTTCATCGGCGTAGATGTCGGTTAAATCCCATTCGATTTGTGACTGCGGCGCCTGCTCGGCGGCCAAGCTGGGTTGCCAAGCTAGGGCACTTACACTGGCGGCCAATGCCAGTGGCAGAACTCGTTTTTTAAAATTGGCTAACAAAGACTGATTGGCTGATTGCATTGTGAATCCTGGGTGATTGAAATTAATTAATGTGTATGCCACCGGCGTTCGGTGATTATTATTGTTGGGTTGATATTAGTTGTTGATTTGATATTAATTGTTGAGTTGATATTACTCTGGCTCGGCAAAAAACTCAGCTTGAATACGCTGACAGTAGGCCACCAGATTGTCGTAGGATTTGGCTTGGTCAACAAACGGGCCGATAAACTCCGACAAAATCATGCCCGCCAAATGGCCGTAGGCGATGGCATCAAAGCTGGCCGGCTCGCGGCCGAAGAAATAGGGTTTGTCGCCCAACAATACCGATAAACTGTGCAACACCTGGTTGCTAAGCTCCAGCACTTCATCTTGGGTTAAGCGGCCCATGCCCTGGGCGTGCAGGCTTTTTTTGGTGTTGCGGCGCACCAGGTTAGGGGCGATGTTGCGCACCACCGGTGGCAGGGATTTAAAAAAGCGCGATTTCATCATCGGCCAGTTATCGTCGGACTGCCAACGGCAGTAGAGCACGCACCAGTAGTAGCATTCGTCCAACACTTTGCTGTACATAAACGCATTGGCCCGCTGCTCTTCGCTCAAGCCTTTATCCAAATCCACGGCGTATTGCTCGGCCAGATACTGCAAAATAAGCGACGAATCCGAGACTTTCTCGCCGTTGTCGTCGATAAACGGCAGTTTTCCGCGCGGAGCTTTTTGCAGGTTGCCAATTCCGCCAACCAATTCGTGTTCGATGCCGGCGAATTTTAAGTAGGCGAGCACTTTCAACACAAACGGACTGGGGTCGGGCACGCCCATGTTGGGGCCAAAACCGTAGACTTTGATCATGGTGACATCCTTAGTTGGAGGTTAGCTGCCGGTGACATTCCGGGTTTGACCCACAATGAGCGAAAAAAGTTACATTTTTCACACAGTTCTGCGCTCAAATTGCGCTCACTGTGTAAAAACGGAGCCTATTTTTGCAAAGACGTGGCCACAAAGTCTGCCAACAGTTGCACGGCCTCGGGGTTTTTATTTTTTGGCCGAGTCAAACTCACACCCACCCGGCCCATAGCGGGCAGGGTATCGTCGGCTTTGAGCAGGCTCAATTGGCTGGGAACGGTACTGGTGGCCAGCGGCGTAATGCCCAGCCCTTCGTCGATGGCCGCGGCAATGCCGGCCAAATCGGGATTGGTGTACACCACCTGCCAGGGCATGCCCGCCGCCTGCAGTCGCTCGATGGCACGAGCGCGGTAAACACAGCCCTCGGGTGCCACAATCAGCGGGATACGTTCCACACCATCCCAGCTCTCGCTGCCGTTACCCACCCACACCAGCTCTTCTTCTATGACCAAATCGTCGCCGGCGCTGGTGGGATCGTCGTGCAGGGCCAAAATTAAATCGAACTGCTGACGGCGTTTTTCCGACAGCAGGTTTTTACTGAGCGCACTGGTCACTTCCAGGGTGATGTTGGGGTAGGCGCGCACAAAACGACCGACGATTTTGGGCAGTACCGTGGTGGCAAACTCGCTGGGAATACCAAAGTGAATGCGACCAATGACCGCGTTGGTTTGGAACTCTGCCAAGACCTGATCGTTTAACGCCAAAATCTGCTTGGCGTAGCGGTACAGCACCTGGCCCTGCTCGGTGAGCACAATGGGCAAGCCCGGGCGCTCCAAGAGTTTTTGGCCGACCAAATCCTGCAGGCGTTTGATTTGCAAGCTCACCGCCGGTTGCGATCGCCCCAATAAATCGGCGGCGGCACTGAAGCCTTTAAAATCCACCACGGTAACAAAGGCTCGCAGTAAATCGGTGGGAATATTGCGCATAAAAAAAGCCTGGGGACTGGGAATGAATGACGGTACGTTAATCGGCCACTATTTAGAATTTAAATAAGGGGATTACAGCTATTAATTTTAATTATTGCAGCTAGCACAGTAAACTTTCGGATTTTTTACAAGCGTGGAGTATTGGCCATGACTGCCAACGAAAACCTCTTGCAAACGCCTTTGTACGATCTGCACGTGCAGCAGGGCGCCAAAATGGTGCCCTTCGCCGGTTATGCCATGCCCGTGCAATACGCTGCCGGAGTAAAAAGTGAGCACTTACACACTCGCAATCATGCCGGCTTGTTCGACGTATCACACATGGGCCAAGTACTGGTTAGCGGTGCCAACGCCACCGAGGAGTTGGAGCGTTTGATTCCCGTGGATTTGCAGCAGTTGCCGGTGGGCCAGCAGTGCTACGGGGTTTTCACCAACGAGCAGGGCGGCATTCTAGACGACTTAATGATTGCCCGCTGGGCGGATGATCGCTTTTTTCTGGTGGTTAACGCCGCCTGCAAACACCAGGATATCGCCCACCTGCAAGCGCACTTGGCCACCAGCCAAGTGCAGTATCTGGCCGATCGCGCATTATTGGCGCTGCAGGGCCCCGAGGCTGCCCAAGTGTTTGCCGAGTTCAGTGCCGACGCTTGCCAGATGACCTTTATGCAAAGCGCGCGCTTAACCATTAACGGCTGCGAGTGTTTTATCAGCCGCTCGGGCTACACCGGTGAGGACGGCTTTGAGATTTCCGTGCCCGCCGAGCAGGCCGCCCAGTTTGCGCAAGCCCTGTTAGATCAACCCAACGTTGCCGCCATCGGCTTGGGAGCGCGCGATTCTCTGCGCCTGGAAGCGGGCCTGTGTTTGTACGGCCAGGACATGGACAGCAACACCAATCTGGCCGAGGCCAGTCTGCTTTGGTCGATCAGTAAAAGTCGCCGTGCCAAAGGCGATCGTCCCGGCGGTTTTATGGGTGCCGAGGCACTGTTTGCCGCCCAGAACCAGGGCGTTGCCCAAAAGCGCGTGGGCTTGGCCGTTAAGGCCAAAACACCCGTGCGCCCCGGCACCGAGCTACTCGATGCCGAAGGCAACCCAGTGGGCTCCATCACCAGCGGCGGCTTTAGCCCGAGCCTCAACCAGCCTATTGCCATGGGCTATGTGAGTACTCACTTAGCGAAGGTGGACACCGAGTTGTCGGCGCTGGTGCGCGGCAAAGCCGTGCCCGTGGCCGTGGCGCGCACGCCGTTTGTACCCCAGCGCTACTTTCGCGGCTAATCGAGCCACGCGATCGCTCCACACGAACCTAATTCATTGATCTTTACCCAGCAGGAATCACCATGAGCTTGTTGTCTGATTGCTTAAATCCCCACGACTTTTCGCCGCGCCATATTGGCCCCAACCCGGAAGAACAGCGTCAAATGCTCGAAGCGCTCGGCTATACCAATATGGACGATTTTATCGCCCAGGTAGTGCCACAAGGGATTCGCCAAACGGCCGCCACCGATTTGCCGCCGCCGTTAACCGAACAACAGGCTCAGGCCAAACTCAAGGCCATTGCCGGGCAAAACAAAACCTATCGCTCGTTTATCGGCCAGGGTTACTACGGCACTCACACGCCGCCAGTGATTTTGCGCAATCTACTGGAAAACCCCGCCTGGTACACCGCGTACACGCCCTATCAACCGGAGATTTCCCAGGGCCGGTTGCAGGCGTTGTTAAACTTCCAAACCATGATTTCGGATTTAACCGGGCTGGAAATCGCCAGCGCCTCGCTGCTCGACGAGGCCACCGCCGCCGCCGAAGCCATGACCCTGTGCAAGCGCATGGGCAAAAACAAGGGCAATGCCTTTTTTATCGATGAAAATTGCCTGCAGCAAACCATCGAAGTCTTACAAACCCGCGCCGAACCCTTGGGTTACGAGCTGATCATCGGCAATCCCGACACCGACATCAGCGAGCAATGCTTTGGCGCGCTGCTGCAGTATCCGGGCGTGGATGGTCAGGTGCGCGATTTCAGCGACGTGATCGAGAAGGCCCATCAGCACAAAACCCTGGTGGCCGTCGCCGCCGATATTTTAAGCTTGGTGCTGTTGAAATCGCCCGGCGAGCTGGGTGCCGACATCGCCATTGGCAGCAGTCAGCGTTTTGGTGTGCCCATGGGCTTTGGTGGCCCACACGCCGGTTACATGGCCACGCGCGAAGCCTTTAAACGCTCGTTGCCGGGCCGTTTGGTGGGTGTATCGAGAGACGCCGACGGCAACACCGCACTGCGTTTGGCACTGCAAACCCGCGAGCAACACATTCGCCGGGAGAAAGCCACCAGCAACATCTGCACCGCGCAAGTATTGCTGGCCATTATCGCCAGCATGTACGCCGTCTATCACGGCCCGAAAGGCCTCACCGCCATCGCCACACGCGTGCACGCCAAAGCGCGCGCACTCGCCGATGGCCTGCAATCGCTGGGCTTTGCCGTTAGTAACACTCAGTACTTCGATACCTTAACCATCAAAACCGGTCCCGCCACCGCCGAGGTGCTTGAGCGTGCCGAGTCAGCGGCCATTAATCTGCGCACAATCGATGACCAGCACGTGGGGCTCTCGGTGGACGAAACCACCGAAATCGACGATCTGCACGCCTTGTTGGCTCTGTTTAAAGCCGATCACACACTCGACGCCAACACCTTATTGGCCGAAGCCGATTGGGCCATCGACAACAATCTGCGCCGCACCGACCCGCCGCTCAAGCACCCGGTGTTCGATCGCTATCATTCCGAAACCGAATTAATGCGCTACCTGCGCACCCTGGCCGACAAAGACATCGCCCTGGATCGGGCCATGATTCCGCTCGGCTCGTGCACCATGAAACTCAACGCCGTGAGCGAAATGATTCCCGTTACCTGGCCGGAATTCGCCCATGTACACCCCCACGCACCGGCGGCACAAACCCAGGGCTACGCGCAAATGATTGGCGAGTTGGAGCAGCAACTGTGCGCCATCACGGGTTACGACGCCATTTCCCTGCAGCCCAACGCCGGCTCCCAAGGCGAATACGCCGGGCTGTTGGCCATTCGCGCCTATCATCGCGCGCGCGGCGAGGGCCATCGCAATGTGTGTTTAATTCCAAGCTCCGCCCACGGCACCAATCCGGCCTCGGCGCAAATGTGCGGCATGAAAGTGGTGGTTGTGGCCTGCGACAATCAGGGCAATATCAACGTCGACGATCTGCGCAAAAAAGCCGAGCAGCATCGCAACGATCTGGCCGCCATTATGATTACCTACCCATCGACCCACGGCGTGTTCGAAGCCAGCGTAACCGAAGTGTGCGAGATCGTTCACGAATACAGCGGCCAGGTGTACATCGATGGAGCCAACCTCAATGCCATGGTGGGTTTGTGCCAGCCGGGTAAATTTGGTGGCGATGTATCGCACTTAAACCTGCACAAAACCTTTTGCATTCCCCACGGCGGTGGCGGTCCGGGTGTGGGGCCGGTGGCGGTTAAAGCGCATTTGGCCGAGTATTTGCCCAACCACAGCAGCCATCAAAGCAACGACAACGGCATTGGCCCGGTTTCGGCGGCCCAGTTTGGCAGTGCCAGCATCTTGCCGATTACCTGGATGTACATCCAAATGATGGGTGCCGAAGGCTTACAGCAAGCCACTCAATCGGCTATTTTAAACGCCAACTACATCGCCCACTGCCTGAAAGGTGCCTATCCGGTGCTTTACTCCGGTAAAAACGGCCTAGTGGCCCATGAGTGCATTCTCGATACCCGCGCCTTAAAAGACGCCAGTGGCGTAACCGTAGACGACATTGCCAAGCGCCTGATCGATTTCGGTTTTCACGCGCCGACCATGTCCTTCCCGGTGGCCGGCACCTTAATGATTGAGCCCACCGAGAGCGAATCCTTGCAGGAATTGGATCGCTTTGTGGAAGCCATGCTCACCATTCGCCGGGAAATCGACGACATCGTGCAGGAGCGCATCAGCTACCAAGACAGCCCGCTGCACCACGCCCCGCACACGGCTGCGCGCTTAGTCGCCGCCGAATGGCCCGCCGCCTACAGCCGCGAGCAGGGCGCTTATCCGGTGGCCTCGCTGAAAACCCACAAATACTGGCCACCTGTGGCGCGCATCGACAACGTTTACGGTGATAAAAATCTGGTGTGCTCTTGCCCACCGATGTCGGAATACGAATAAAGTTTTGGCCATCACGTTCGCACTTGGCGAGCGTGTACAGCCTGCCGACTCGCCTGCCTTGTTGGTCGTTTTATTCGGCAATGGCTTTTAGTTACCGCTTTTTTATTTTTTCTCTAATCGACGTTCTGTTTTCCTCTGCGCGCTAGTCCGATGAGAACTTGCCAATCCGATGAGAACGCGCTTGTCCGATGAAAGCGCATTCGTCCGATAAAAAAAGGCTAGGCGCAGCCCTTCTGCCATAAACATTCTTTACATAAAACTGCGCCGTACAAACGGATATTCGGCGCTTTTGTGAATCTAACAACGGGCTTAAAAGCTTGGCCCAGGAATGGTAAATTGCCGGGGCTTTGCCACCGATTCGACCTTTGAGGTGGATTCACCTTTTTAATCCACGGCGATTAAAAAGTTTACAAGGAGGAAACGTGAAAAAACTGGCACTATTGATGGCTATGGTTCTGGCAGGTTGCGCCACTCAACCAGCAACCGACAAGCCCGCACCCACGCAAGAGAATTCAAGCACTACCAGCGAGCCCGACGCCATCGCTAAAGCGCTGGCCGAGTCACGTAAAACGCGTGAGAAAATCGCCACCGAAGGGGATATCTGCCCCGATCTCGTCGGCACTTGGTATACCGACACGGTCACGCGCCCCCAACAAGGTCCCAAACGCGACATCGCGCTCATCAAACGCAAAGCCGATGGCACTGTGGATTTAAAACTGGTATCGGTGTATTTCAGTAAAAACACCATTGTCGATAAAGAGCTGCAAAATACCTGGAGTTGTGACGGCGAGTGGTATACCGAAACCAACGAATGGGGCTCGGTGGATTTTCGTATTGTGACCGTCAGCGAGGAAAAAAATATTCTCTTCGACGAGCACAATCATTTTAAATCGTTTAAGCCCGTTAATATTTACGAGAAAACATCCCTACCCGATCCACAAGTTACCGATCGCGTATTACGCAGCCGCAAAGTGCGCGAATTTTTGGAAATGCCACCGTTGCCGGAACACTTATTGGTAAAATAAATCGGTAAAACAAAAGGGTCGTTATCTCGGTGTGAATGGCACCGGGATAACGATAATTTTGGAATTCAACCGCGTCAGTGCTCGTTGGCACTCATCGGATAGTTGTGATCCAGCACCTGCATCAGTTCCTCGCTCACCCGCACCAACTCGTCTTCCAATTCCAAAGTTTCTTGCAAGTGATTGTTCTTGGCACACAGCTCAATGGCGACGCACACTTTTTGCAAACGCTGCGCGCCGAAGCTGGCGGCGGCACCTTTGATGGTATGGGCTTCTACGCCGACTTTTTCGATTTTTTTCTCGGCCAAAGCACTGCGCAAAGCACTGATACGCTCGGGAATGGTTTGCTGAAAAACCGCCACCATTTTATAAACTCGTTCTTTTTTGCCACCTACACGTTTGCGCAGCGATGATTCATCCCAAATGGCCAAGGGCTGCTGCTCGGGCGGGCCTTGTTCTTGCGCTTGATTGGCTGGGTTGATATCGACAATATTTTCGCCGTCGGTACACGCATCGTCTCTTGTGCGTTCGGCTAACCAGTAATGCAAACGCTCCTGCAGTAATTGCGGGTCAACCGGTTTGGTTAAATAGTCGTCCATACCCGCGACCATGCATTTTTCCCGATCACCGGCCATGGCCGAGGCCGTCATGGCGACAATGGGAATGGCTTTGTGGCGCTCACCGGCGGCACCTTCGCGAATTTCCCGCGTGGCCCGATACCCGTCCATAATTGGCATTTGGCAATCCATTAATACCAAGTCGCAGTCACTATGGGCCACCAAATAATCAATGGCTTTGCGGCCATCGAGAGCCGTAGCGGTTTCATAACCCATGTCTTCCAACAAGCCGGTCGCCACTTCTAAATTAATTTGATTGTCGTCGACGACCAATATTTTGCAGGCTTCGGCATGTTCATCCATCGCAAGTTGCGGTTGTGTTGCGTGTTGTTCTTGGCTTTCAACCAACAGAGCTTTGTCGTAACTGTTTCCACTGGCTCCCACTAATTCGGCCCGGCGCAGAATGCCTGATAACGCCAGCGGCACTATCGGTTTGGTGAGTTCTTTTAAGGGTAAGCGGCCGTCGGTGTTGGGCGATAGCGGTTGACGCAGTACCACCAGTTTTTCTCTCACCACCTCACTGCCGAGTTCGGTGGGGGGCAGAAGCGATTGATCGATAAAAATCAAATCGTAATCTGTGGTCTGCGCGAGCAACGCCTGACTGTCGCTGGTGACGACTGTCTCTACCCTATCTGCTTGCCAGCTAATTAATTGCCGCTTGAGCGTCTCGGCCACCGGTTGGCGTGGATCGAGTATTAAGAATTTTTTATTCGGCAATAAAAAAGGCAAGCCATTGCTCGCTTGATTGCCGTGATTTTGCTGCACCAATTGAAAATGGAACGCGCTGCCGTGGCCTTTTTCGCTCTCCACCCACACATTGCCTTGCAATACTTGGCACAGCTGCCGAGTAATCGACAAGCCCAAACCCGTACCGCCAAATTCTCGCGTAATGCTTTCGTCTTCCTGAGAAAAAGGACTGAATACACTGTCTCGTTTGTCGTTGGCTATACCTATGCCGGTATCTTCCACCGTACCGACGATTTGCACACGATCGTAGGGCACTTCGTGACTGCGCAGCGTTACGGTAATCCAACCGGAATGGGTAAACTTTAAGGCGTTGCCCACCAAATTATTCAATATTTGGCTAACGCGACTGCTGTCACCCAATAAATGAGGATGATACAAATCGGCGACATCCAAAATCAGTTCGATGTCTTTTTCAACGGCACGCATCGACATTGATTGCACAACGCCCGTCGCCAATTCGATTAAATCGTAGGGCTGAACATTGAGCTCCAATTTACCGGCTTCAATTTTTGATAAATCCAACACATCGCTGATTAAATCGGTTAACGTGGTCGCGCTGGCTTCGGCCATGTTGAGATAACGTTGGCGCTGCTCGTCTTGATGGGTTTTGCGCAACAATTTAAGCATGCCAATAATGCCATTGAGCGGTGTTCTAATTTCGTGGCTAACGTTGGCAATAAAATTACTTTTAGCTTTACTGGCCGATAACGCCTCGTTGCGCGCGACTTCTAATTCTTTAGTGCGCTCGATGACTTGCTGCTCCAGCATGGAGTTTAAATCCCGCATGCGTTCCTGTGCCTCAACCTGATCACTGATGTCGCGCACAATGGCCGCCACGCCAATGGGTTTATAGCCATCAAGGCTAATTAACGACAGAGAAATAGAGGCGTACAACTGCGCACCATTGCGAGTATTGGCTTTAAACTTTAGGGGCTCAACCGTTTCGCCTTTTACCACCTGATTAATGCCCGATTGAATGAGCACACGATCACCGGTTGTTACAATTAAATCGGTAATGTTGTGCCCCACCGCTTGGCGCGATGAGTACTGGAGAATTTCCTGCGCGGCGGCATTCCAACCGGTAACCACACCTCGTTGATCCATGCTGATCATTGCATCGGAGGAGCCATCCACAATGGCGGCAAAGCGGGCTTCGGTCTCGTGCAATTTTAGGGATTTGCTCACGTTAATTTGATAGGCCAACAAAATGTACAACATGATGGCTAACAAAACCCCTGCGATAATCAGCTCTCGCGTACTTTGCTGATACACTTTTTCGGCGTAGGCAGAGTATGGGTAGGCAATAACCAAACGTACAAAACGGTTTTCATCGTATTGCGACAACCGGTAGGTGGCTTCTCTGGCAAAAAACACGGCTTCGGATTGTTTGTTAATAATTTGCTGCAGACCGGGCTCACGTTTATCGCTTTTTAACCGCTGAAAATCCCTCGCCCAGTTTTCGGACTCGTTGAATTCAAACTCAAAGCTTTTTACTGGCTCGGGGTGGCTTAAATATCCGCCGTCATCGTTCATTAAATACAGTGTAAAGTCGGTGGGTAAATCGCGAATTAGCCGGTCGATCAAAATCGTGGCATCAAAATTTAGCACAATCATGCCAAACAATTGGTTGCTGTCGATGTACACAGGTATGCCCGCACGCATAGTGGGCTGATGTGGAAACGAGACTCTGCCCTTATCTCGATTTAGATTAATGTCCGAAACATACACTTTGCCCGGTGCTAATTTGGCAATGGCTTGAAAATAATCGCGGTGCGCCTTTTGCTGCAGTTGCCCTTCGGGTACTTTAAAAATATTGCCAAAATTTCGATCGACTCGGACTAATTCTTGGCCATCGTTTTGGTAACCAATGTATCGAGCTTGCAGCACCTCGGGGTTATTTTCCAAAAAAGCCACAAAAATGGTTTGCAGTCGTTGCTTCCAAAGTTCGGTCGTGGTGCCATCGAAGGGATCCACGCCGTCGTTAAGGCTGGCTCGCACTAGGCCTTCAACCGGCGGTGTGGAATACAAAAACCGTACTTGCTTGCGCGCATTTTTAATACTGTCGTCGATCAGCGCAACTCTTTGCGCCACCTGCTGTTCCAGCCGATTGGCGTCCTCTTTTAAAATTAACTGCACCGCTTGATTGTGCAGGTACCCGCCAATGATTGCACAAGCCACGAGTGTAATCGTGGCAATGGCGACCATTTTTATTCGGTTTTTGTGGCGCTGTATTATCGCGTGTGACGCCGGCATATCAGGCTGCCTTGTTTAATGGTTTTATTGGGCGCACTGTAAATTCCTAGGCATGGATTGGATATTGGCAATAACATCGTTTATCTGCTCAATGGCAACCGGGCGAGAAAAATAAAATCCCTGTACCAAATGGCAACCCCGGTTACTGATTAATTCCATTTGTGATTTGGTTTCGACCCCTTCGGCAATAACCTGCAGGTTTAAACCCTCGGCCATTGCGGCAATGGCACTAACGATGGCCAAGTTGGCTTGATCTTCCAGTGCCATAAAAGTGCGATCGATTTTAATACTGTGAATGGGGTAGCGAGCAATGTACGCAAGGCTGGAATAACCCGTACCAAAGTCGTCCAACGCCAGCAGTACTCCCAGTCGTTTTAACGCGTGTAATTTGTCGAGCATGGCCTTGGAGTGTGTTGCCAACAATCCTTCGGTGATTTCCAATTCTAGGGCTTCGGCCGGCAAACCGCTGACAGCCAGTGCGTTTTTTACAACGGCAATAAAATTACTGCTCTCGAATTGCCTCGGCGAGACGTTAACGGCCAAGCGATAATGTTTGTTGTGATTTTGGCGCAGGCGTTGAATGTCTTTGCAGGCTTGATTTAACACCCATTCACCCAGTGTGACGATAAATCCGGTGGTCTCGGCCATGGGGATAAATTGTTGCGGCGCAATTTGACCACGCTCGTCGTCGTGCCAGCGCAGAAGCGCCTCAAAGCCGCCAATTTCTCGGGTGTGTAAATTTACCTGGGGTTGGTAGTACACGTTTAATTTATTGTCGTACACGGCGCTGTGCAGCGCTTGCTCCAAAGCGAGGTTTTTAATGTTGGTTTCGGCGAGGCTGCGATCAAATATTTGATAGCCGTTGCGGCCAGTCTGTTTTGCGTGGTACATGGCAATATCCGCGTGCTTGAGCAATTGCTCGGTGGTTGTGCCATCGTCGGGTGCCAAACACACGCCAATACTCGGCGTGACCACAATTTTATTAATGCCTGCGTGGACCGGCTCATTTAAACTCTGCAAAATTTTGTTGCACAATATTTTTACGTCGCGTGCGTGTTTTATATCGGGCAGTAACACCACAAATTCGTCGCCACCCATGCGGCACACAGTATCGGAGGCTCGCACCAGCATTTGTAATCGCTTCGCCACTTCTTTTAATAATTGATCGCCGGCCATGTGGCCCAGGGAATCGTTAATGCGCTTAAAGTGATCGAGATCGAGCACAAATACGCCCACTTTAGTGCCCTGGCGTTGCGCGCGCAGTAAATAGCCCTCTAAACGATCCTGCATTAATGTGCGATTGGGCAGCCCGGTGAGTCCGTCGTGGTGGGCAATGTGTTTAATGTATTCGTTGGCACGTTTCTGCTCGGAGATATCATAGGCCACCAACAGAAAACCGGTGACCTCGTCGCTGCTATCGCGCAAAGTGGTAACGGTTAAATTCACCGGCAGCGCCGATCCATCTCTGCGCACGAAAGTCCATTCT
>CAYFFE010000069.1:0-20032 GCA_964342265.1 uncultured Cellvibrionaceae bacterium
ATACTGAAGCTCAGTTTGGGTTGTAGAAACAAAAAACAGGGAGCGTTGGCTCCCTGTTTTTTCGAATGGGTTGGTTAAATAAAATGCTGTGGTGCAAAACTGGGCATTTTCGCAACAACATTAGGCTAAACTGAGGTCGAGCCGCTCTGTTTATTGTTGGCTTCTGAGGCTCGATATTGACCGGGTGTTACGCCGGTCCATTTCTTAAAAGCTCTAAAAAAAACACTGAGCTCATCAAACCCCAATCGATCGGCAATTTCTCGATTGCTTAAATCTGGGCAGGCCAAATAATGAAAGGCTGCTTCCATTCGGCATTCGTCTTTTAGTCGTTGAAAGGACGTTCCTTCAATTTGCAAATGTCGGCGCAAGGTTGTTACCGACATATTTAATTTATCGGCGACTTTTTCGGCACCAAACATCGAGTGACCGACGTTTTGATTTAAAATTGCCTTTACGCGCGCTTTGGTGGTTTTACCCGACTCCACATTTACGAGTAAACCAAACGGTGCTACGCGTAAAAATTCTTCCAGCGTTTCCTCTGTTTGAATGATCGAGTAATCAAGATATTTGGCTGGGAAATCAAAGCCGTTGTAAGTTTGATTGAACAACTCTTCACCGGAATTAAATTGCGATAATTCCCAGTCTTGTTCGGGTTTGGCAAAACTGTAATGGCTGCGAATCGGCGGTAATTCCGAGCCAATTAGCCAGCTCCACAAGCGCTGCGAGGTAGCCATAGTGTGGCGAATTTTGGCAGGGTTGGCCTGATTAAGGATGGTTTGAAATTCTTCGTCGGAGACGCCTTCTACCGGTTCTATGGCGCTGTGAGCAACATCGTCGATCACTTCTAACTTTACGCTTATTTTAAAACCCCGGCACACACGGGCAAATTCGCCGAGGCGAATAATGGCTTGTCGTAGCGTTTTGCACTGCACCATGAGCAAGCACAAAAGTCGAAATGAACCCGAGCGAATTTTGCCTCCGCTCAACAGGCCAAACCATTCATCGTGCATTACCTGAATGGTGTGCTGGTAAAGCTTGCCGTACAAAACAGCCGAAACATACAAATCTCGGTCGAGCTGTTCTTGCGTTAAACCAACTTGCTCCAGTAAATGCTGAGCGTCATAGCCTTTTTCTGCTACCTGACGCAACAGAGTTTTTATATAGCTCGTTGGAATGGTGATTTCATCATCGGTCATAGGTGCCAATCCGATAATCCAAGTTGGGCGAGTTGTAGGTAATCAGTGATGAGCACTCCATACCATCGAGTCTTGGGGCGTAGTGCTTGTTAACTTATTAGTCGCTACTGTAGGCGAAATTGTCGTTGGCATTAGTCATCCAGAACTTATCTACGCGTTGGTCAGTAAATCATTATGCCATAGTTAAACTGAAATATTTGAGTTTTATATGTCTCTATGGGTAACGATTGGTAACGTACTGAGGGCGATTTGTTACCGTACGTTACGGGCTGTTCCGGTCAAGAATTTCGGGGTTGATTGATTGAAGTGTTCGCGGTTGAATGCATTCATACACACATATTCTAAGTCTAATTGCTTCTTGTATTAAATGATCGGGGATGTTTAAAAGGTCTTGTTAATTAAGCCTTTTTAAGACATTAGGAGTAGGTCAAGTCTCGATGTTTTTTTGCCAAACCTGTTTGGTAAAAATTGTCATTGTAAGATCACTTTCTTAATCTATGCTTCCTTCCGCTCGTTAATCCATTGGTGATTAGTCTAAGGGTAGTTCGTATTGGGACTTACGAATTTAGAAAAAATAATATATCGTTCGCGTATAGAAACTAAATTTTTATTTCTCATAATAATAATATTAGGAGGCATCCATGCAGTGTTCAGATGAACCAAAATCCGTAATCAATAATTCCAAAACAACCTTCCAGGCTTCGTCTTCCCGTTTGTTGCGCGCTGCAATAGTGGGTGGCTTGGTAACTGGTTTGAGTGTGGGGCCTCAGGCTGTAATGGCTCAACGTTCCAACGCTCTTTTGGAAGAGGTTGTTGTAACCGCTACTAAAAAGCCAGAAAATTCTCAGGATGTGCCTATTGCAATTTCTGCTTTCAACTCAGACCAGCTTAGTGCTCTGAAAGTACGAGATTTAGAAAGCCTTTCGGTAGGCCAGCCTAACGTTCAGTTAGATGATGCGGGCACATCAGCTGGGTATGCGAACTTCTCCATCCGTGGTCTGGGTATCAACAGTTCTATCGTTTCTATTGATCCAACCGTAGGTGTTTTCGTTGATGGTATCTACCTAGGTATTCCCGCGGGCCAAGTATTAGATTTGTTTGATTTAGAAAGCATTGAGGTTTTGCGCGGTCCCCAGGGTACTTTATTCGGCAGAAACGTGACCGGTGGCGCTATTCTAATTAATACCAAGTTGCCTGGCGATGAACCAGAATTTGCGGTAAAAGCCTCTGTAGAGGGAGGTGGCGACGGTGGTTTGGCAACAGTACTAGCTGCAAGTGCAAGTGGCCCGTTATCTTCAACTTTCGCAGGTAAACTTTCAGTCTACCAAAGTGACGATGAAGGTTACTTCGAAAATCAATTCGATGGCGAGGACTTCGGTGCTTCTGAACAATCTGCTGTGAGAGCTGTTGGTGTATATACTCCAACCGAGTCAACAGAATTTATTTTACGTTTACAAAACTTTGAAAGTCGAGGGGATGGCCCGGTTGCTCAATCCCATGAAAACGGGCGAGGAGCTGGTGGTCCTGTTTTTACTGCTGATCGAGATAGTTTTGACTTTAGCATTGACGAAGAAGGTTTTGCAGATGTTCAGTCCGATTTTGTCAGCCTAGAAACTAACATCGACGTTGATTTCGGTGATGGTACTATTACCAATATTCTCGGCTATAGAAATTATAATGCTGAAACATTAGGTGATATCGACTCTCAGCCGATTTTCATATTCCACTCTGCTTCCTTTACTGAAAATGAACAGTGGAGTAACGAGCTGCGATACAACGGTTTATTTGCTCAAAAATTCAATGTAACCGTCGGTGCTTATTACTTTACTGGTGATACGGATTACCATGAGCGTCGTTTCTTTGGGGCTTCGGGGGCTCAGCTTGATGGTGGTGGCTTGCTCGACGTTGAATCGGCTAGCTTGTTTGGTGCAGTAGATTATGATGTGAACGAAACCTTGGTTTTAACTGCGGGCCTTCGTTTTACTTACGAGAAGAAAGAAGCTGTGGTAGCAAATTTGTTAGAGAATATTGGTCTCACAGCTGCTCCAGCCTCTACTTGTAAGTTGGTTTCACCAGATGACGTTGAAGGCAATTGTGTTCGCTCTTTTGAAGACGAGCAGAGCTGGAGTTATGTCTCACCGAAATTGGGCGCTCGCTACCTGTTGTCGGATACCTCTCACGTTTACGGTCATTGGTCTCGCGGAATCCGATCTGGCGGCTACAACGTGCGTAATACCTCTCCAAACCCTGCAGACACTCCAGGGCCATTTGATGAAGAGACTTCAGATAACTTTGAGCTAGGTTACAAGGCTACATTCAGCCGTGGTCGACTAAATGCTGCTCTTTTCTACAATGATGTTAAAGATTTGCAGCGTGAATTAAACCTTCCAGGAACTGATTTTGGTCCAGTTCAGATTATTCGTAATACAGCTGATGCCCAAATCTACGGTTTGGAATTGGATGGTGCCTTTTCAATAACATCCGGCTTATTGTTAACCGGCTCTATTGGTTTGATTAACTCAGAGTACACCGAAGTAATTGCCAACTTAGTTGATGTGGCTGGCGATGAAGATACTGATGGTGATGGTAATCCAGGCCCTGTCGTTAACAGCGCGGATGAAGATCTTGATCTTCCTCGTGCTCCAGAGCTTACCTACAGCATCGGTTTGAACTGGGACTTCGATGTAGGCTCTGCGGGCTACTTTAGTACTCGTTTAAGTTATTCTTACCGCGATGAAGTAGCTTACACTGACGATAACTTCGGCTTCATCTTAGATCAGGAAATCTTGGATTTCGGTATCGATTTCTACAGTGCAGATGAAAAATGGAGCGTAGGCCTTTACGGTAAGAACTTGCTAGATGATGTTAAGCACGGTGGCGACACCAACTTGTCATTCGGTGGTACCTTTGCCCCATTGGCAAAAGGTCGCATCATCGGTGCGGAAGCATCCTATAAGTTCTAATCGTTATATAAAAACCCCAGCCTAGTCTGGGGTTTTATCTTTTCTAACCTTGGGCCTCGGTTAATGCGTTTTGTTAATCGGGGCTTCCTTCTCTGAATGATTAACTTACGGTTCTACGTAAATTTATTAAGCGGTTTCCAGGGAGTGACTGAATGAACATAGAGCAAACGATAGTTCAAGTAATTAACGATGCTTGCAAGCGTTACCCAGAAAAAATCGCTTTTTCCGGTCTTGGACAGAAGCTCACCTACAGTGATTTAGCTCGTTTGAGCGATGATTTTGCCGCTTACTTACAATCCCACACCAATTTAGAACCAGGCGATCGAATTGCCATTCAATTGCCGAATATTTTGCAATACCCGGTTGTGGTTATTGGTGCGTTAAAAGCCGGATTGGTTGTGGTGAACACCAACCCTCTGTACACCCCGCGTGAAACAGAGCATCAATTTAATGATGCCCACGTAAAAGCCTTGGTGGTTTGCTCGCTATTCGCACAGGGTGTTGCCGAAGAAGTAACTGCTACGTCTCTGGAATACGTTATTATTCCCCCGCCGCTGGAATTGGGTCCGTTTTTATCAGAGCCGAGTTCTCGAATCGAGCCGGGTGATCAGCCTGATTTTGGTGTGCCAACCTTGTGTTTGGCCGAAGCGCTAGAGCTAGGTGCCAAAGCCACATTGCAGCCTGTTGAGAAAACGCCGGATGATTTGGCGATGTTGCAATACACCGGTGGTACCACGGGTGTCTCCAAGGGCGCGATGCTAACGCACCGAAATATCGTTGCTAACTCTTTGCAAAACACCACGCAAAGCAGTCAGATTTTCCGTGAGGGGATAGAAGTTACGGTTTGTCCGTTGCCGCTTTACCACATTTACGCTTTCACTGTGCATTGCATGGCCATGGTAACCAAAGGTTGTCACAGCATTTTGGTGGCCAACCCAAGAGATTTGCCAGCTCTGTTACAAGAAATTAAAACCTTCCCAATAACCGGGTTGGTTGGCTTGAATACCTTATTCAACGCCTTGCTTGCCAACGAAGATTTTCGGGCCATGGATTTCAGCACGCTGAAGAGCACCACATCCGGTGGCATGGCACTAACTTCCGAAACCGCGCGCGCCTGGCAAGAGTTAACGGGTGTTCAAATCGCGGAAGGTTACGGTTTAACCGAAGCCTCACCAACGGTGTGCAGTAACCCTCCGGGCGAAATTAAGCCGGGTACTGTGGGTAAGCCTGTACCGTTAACGGAAGTGAAATTGGTGGATGAAAATGGCAACGACCTGCCACTAACCGAAATCGGTGAGTTGTGTGTTAAAGGTCCGCAAGTCATGAAGGGCTATTGGAATCGCCCGGAAGCCACAGCCGATGTACTGAGTGAAGACGGTTGGTTAAAAACCGGCGATATGGCCAGTATCGACGAAGACGGTTACGTTAAAATCGTTGATCGTAAAAAGGATATGATCGTCGTCTCTGGGTTTAACGTGTACCCCAACGAGATCGAGGATATTGCTTGCATGTCTCCGCTAGTAGCAGAATGTGCGGCTATTGGGGTTCCCGATCAAAACACCGGTGAATCGGTTAAACTGTTTGTTGTTCCTAACGGAGAGTTTAACGAAGACGAACTGAAGAAGTTTATGCGCGCTCAGTTAACAGCGTACAAAATGCCCAAGCAGTTTGAGTTAATTGACGAACTACCCAAAAGTAATGTGGGTAAAGTGCTACGTCGTAAATTGCAGTAATTTTATTGCAAGCTACATGAGTTGATGCCTCTCTTATGCTGAGCCGATTTTGGCTCAGCCTTTTCTATGTCCATCTCTGATATTTTATAATCTTTTCCGCGTTTATTTTTTGGCGTTCTGTTAAATACCGTTTTTTATTTTTGCCAGTCGGCTTGCTCGGTGCAGCTTATCGGTTCTGTTAGCCAAAACAACTTTGTGTGTTTGGTAATAAATTGCACTAGCAAAAATCCCGTTTATAACTCCAGTCGCGAATTAAATTTTAATGGTCTCAATTTTTGTTGATACTTGTTAAACGATTACATTGATTTTTTAGGTATTTGTTGGTTCTGAGCGGTAGTTGGATATCACATTTTAACCATCGTACAGCAGCTCTCAGCAAAGCGAAGAGAGTTGCTTTGCTGGCCCAAAGGGCGAGAGTCGTAGACTCAGGTAATAACTCGAATAATAACCCAGGGTGAGTTAATCAGAGTTTTCTGGCAATTAATTTTACCTAGGTGGTAATATTTCGATGCGCGAATTTTCCATGGTTGAGGGTGCTTTGTGGTTGGCGAAAAGTTAAACTAAACATCGTATATAAAATATGGCTAATATATGAATTAGGTGCTCAAAAAATCACTGTTGCGAAGAGTTTGTTAGTTGAAACTGCGACATTACAAAATGAGGTGTTTATGAGGTTACACGTAGTGATTGTACTTAGCTGGTTACTGATTTCTTGCACCGTTTCGCCAGAGAGGAAAAAGGCGGCCGAAGACTACAGTAAGCTAGCGCAAGCTGAGCGCAGACAGGCTGCAGCGCATGGTCAAAATAGAGGAACTCCAGAAAATATAGAAGGAATTAATAGGGCGCAGAACCGGGCAGTAAAATTTGAACAAGCTGCAAGCGAAAAACGGGAAAGCTTTTTCTGGAAAATACTCGAGTCCATTTTTGACAAATCCGAGGATAATTAAAGAGTGCGAAGCGTTAATTAATGGCGCACGAGATTGGTAAGCTGTTGTGGGTAGGTAAATAGTTATGGGTTGTTAATAAAATCTAATAAAAACCTAGCTTGTGTGTTTTGATTGTCAGTTCAATCAAGCAGCTCGCGGCGTTTTCTAACACACAATTAATCAGCCCATAATTTCACAGCGCTTGTAAGTCTGGCAGCATTCAATAGTGACGTGGGTAAACATTGTGGGCAAAAATTAGTGGAATAATTGAGAGTGCATTTTAGGTTGTTAGCACGATTAAAGAGCGTTAAGTATTCGAACTCAATTTGTTTTTTTCGGTTCGATTAATTTCAATGGGAACCTCTGATTAACTCAGCGGTTCCTCCTGCACAGGGGCAGGCTATCGCTCCTGCATAGTCTGCATACATGCCATCCATGGCGATAATGAGCAGGCAAATGATATTTTCAATTATCGTACGGCGATTAATTCGTGGATGTGTTAATCAGAGTTTCCAATAAATAATCAGTAAGTCAGATAAATTTAAAGTATCACACTGGTTTATCTGCACCTATTACCTGGCTTTATCTACTTGTATAACTAAAAACTATTTACCTATATCACGCGATGTTATGAGTGTGGTGTGATTGTGGATAGGCTTACCTGTTTACTTTAAAAAATTCGTTTTATTGCCAGTTATCACGATTTACCCGTGTAGGTTATGGGGGGGAACTGTGGTATGGTTATCCCGCCTATTGCCTGGGGCAATAGGTATCCAGCAGTGAAAGTTTTCGTTATTGTTTAGCGGTTGTACATTAGGCGAAATTGCTAAATCCACGGATTCCCAAGCTGGCTCGGATTCACGCTTTTCAGAGGCCCGGTTATTGTTAAACGCGGTGCAGAGTTAACATTCTGTACATTAGTTCAAGCCGGGGATTTATTTATCAAAAGTGCATAGGGGCATAAACCGGTATGCCAAATACGGCTGTTAACGAACTCAATATCGAAACCCTTACGTCCTACCTGGAACAGCACGTGGAGGGCTTTAAAGGGCCTGTCACGGCAGAGAAATTCTCGGGTGGCCAATCCAATCCCACTTTTCTTTTAAAAGCCGCCAGTGGCGATTACGTGCTTCGTCGCCAGCCTCCCGGTAAATTACTGAAATCCGCACACGCTGTGGATCGGGAATTCCGCGTAATGCACGCGTTAGAAAATACCGATGTGCCCGTCGCTAAAGCCTATCACCTATGTGAAGACACCGACGTTATCGGCTCAATGTTTTACCTAATGAGCTTTGAGAAAGGGGAAATCTTTTGGGATCCCGCTTTGCCCGAAATCGATCCGGCAAAGCGCAAGGAGTATTTCGCCGAATTGATTCGAATTATGGCGGCCATTCATAACGTGGATGTGGCCAAAGTCGGTTTGGCCGATTACGGCAAGCCAGGCAACTATTTTGAGCGTCAAATCGGTAAGTGGACGCAGCAATATCGAGCGGCGGAAACCGAAACCAACGACAAAATGGAAACGCTGATCAGCTGGCTAGAAGCCAACTGCCCCGACGACGACGGCAGCATCTCTTTAGTGCACGGCGACTACCGCATCGATAACATTATTTTCAAAGCCGGAGAACCAAAAGGCTTGGCGGTATTGGATTGGGAGTTGTCGACGTTGGGTCATCCTTATGCGGATTTGGCCTACTTTTGCATGAGTTCTCGTTTGCCTTCTTCGGCACACACGAAAGGGCTGGGTGGTCTTAACCGTGCCGAGCTGCAAGTCCCCGAGGAAGAAGAAATTATTCAACAATACTGTCAGCAGCGTGGTATCGACACTATTGATAATTGGAATTTTTATTTGGCATTCAGTTTCTTCCGATTGGCCTCGATTGTTCAGGGTGTTTATAAGCGGGCGTTAATGGGTAATGCGTCTAACTCGAATGCCTTGGAAGTGGGTAAGCTGGTTGCCGTTTTAGCGGGCATGGCCTGCGAACTTATCGATTAAGAGAGAAAACATTATGAAAGCGATTGTCTGTAATGAATACGCCCCAATCGAAAAACTGGCCTACACCGATGTGCCTGATCCAGAGGTTGGTCCATCGGATGTTTTGGTCGACATTAAAGCCGCCGGCGTTAACTATCCAGACGGTTTGATTGTTCAGGGTTTGTATCAAGTTAAACCAGAGCTGCCGTTTAGCCCGGGTTTTGAATTTGCCGGAGTTATCTCTCAGGTCGGCGAGAAAGTTAAAGGTTTGGAGCCAGGTACTCGCATTATGGGGATGACTCCCTCCTATGGTGCTTACGCCGAAAAAATCGCCGTTAACAAAATGTTTGTGCTGCCCATCCCCGATGAAATGACTTTCGTCGATGCAGCCAATTTGGCCTGTGCTCACGGTACAGCACACCATGCCCTTAAGCAGCGCGGCCAAGTTAAACCCGGCGAAACTCTATTGGTTTTGGGTGCGGCTGGCGGTACGGGCGTTGCTGCAGTACAAATTGGTAAAGCCATGGGCGCGACTGTAATCGCTGCTTGCTCCAGTCAGGAAAAGTTGGACATCGCCAAAGAAAACGGTGCGGATATTCTGATCAACTACAACGAGCAGGATTTGCGCAAAACGTTAAAAGAAGTCACCGAAGGTAAAGGCGTGGATGTTGTATACGATCCCGTGGGTGGCGATGCCTTTGACGCCTGTACCCGCAGCATGGCGCGCAACGGTCGCATTTTGGTGATTGGTTTTGCCAGTGGCACCATTCCCAAGTTGCCGGTTAACCTGACTTTGGTTAAGGAATACAGCGTTACGGGCGTGTTCTGGGGCAACTTCACAGCCGCTGAGCCACAGGTTTACGCCGAAAACCTTAAGGAAATGTTCCAGTGGTACAAGGACGGCCAAATTAAGGTAATCACCGAAGCGGAATTACCTTTATCCGAAGCGCCCAAAGCCCTAAACATGTTGTTGCAACGCCAAGTTAAAGGCAAATTGGTGTTGCTCCCTTAAGTAACGACAGAAACAGAATAACGGAGACGATCATGGCCACAAATTTATTTGATCTTACAGGCAGAGTTGCATTGGTAACCGGCGCCAGTCGTGGAATCGGCGAGTCCATCGCCAAGTTGCTGGGCGAGCAGGGAGCGCACGTGATTGTCTCCAGCCGCAAAATCGACGATTGCCAAGCGGTAGCCGATGCCATCGTTGCGGCAGGTGGTAGTGCCGAAGGTTTTGCTTGCCACGTTGGCAACATGGAAGACATCGAAAAAACGTTCGCGTTTATTCGTGAAAAGCACAAAAAGTTGGATATCCTGGTTAACAATGCTGCCACCAATCCTTACTTTGGCCACATTTTAGAGACCGATTTAGGGGCTTTTCAAAAAACCGTTGACGTTAATATTCGCGGTTATTTCTTTATGTCGGTTGAAGCGGGCAAGTTGATGAAAGAGCAGGGCAAAGGTTCGATCATCAACACGGCATCTGTGAACGCATTGCAGCCAGGAGAAGGCCAGGGCATTTACTCCATTACCAAGGCGGCCGTGGTTAACATGACCAAAGCCTTTGCTAAGGAATGCGGTCCGCTGGGCATTCGTGTTAATGCTCTGTTGCCGGGTTTAACCAAAACCAAATTTGCCGGTACTTTGTTTACTCACGACGACATTTACCAGCAGGTGGTTGGTCAAATTCCTCTGCGCCGTCACGCCGAGCCGGAAGAAATGGCCGGCACGGTGTTGTATTTGGCCTCCGATGCGTCCAGCTTTACCAACGGCGAATGCATTGTGGTTGATGGCGGGTTTACTGTTTAACTTTTGGCAGAAGCCGCGCTGTGCGGTTGCTGGCAGTAGCCAAGAAAGCAATTGAACGGTTCGCGAGTTCTCACAAGGTCCTTCAAACAAGGCCCATGGCAAACATGGGCTTTTGTGTATCTGGCGGTAGGGTTTTAGGTTAAATCCAGACAATCCAATTTTCTAGAGCCTATTAAATTGGTGTTAACAGGCCCTAGTTTAACGTTTGAGCCAAGCTCTAAACTGGCTCTGACTTTACTCAAATCAAAGAGCTGTGGAAAAAAGCTATGACGAAATTTACAGACAAAGTAGTGTTAATCACTGGCGCTGCCAGTGGTTTCGGTAAAATTTTGGCCAACGAATTCGGCAAATCGGGCGCAAAATTAATATTGGGCGATTTAAACGAAGATGGCGTAATTGCCGTAGGCGAGGAGGTTAAAGCCGATACCGGAGCTGACGTTGTCGCTAAGCGTTGCGATGTGGCTAAAGAGACCGATTGCGAAGCCTTGGTAGTCGCTGGCGTTGAAGCTTTTGGCCGTTTAGATATTGCCATCAACAATGCCGGCGTGGGTTCTGAAATGAAACCGTTAATAGAAACCACCGAGCAAGATATGGACTTCAACTATTCCATCAACACCAAAGGTGTGTTCTTTGGCATGAAGTACCAAATCCGCCAAATGCTGACTCAAGAAGGCGGTGCGATTTTAAATGTCTCTTCCATGGCGGGCTTGAACGGTGCGCCTAAAATTGCAGCCTACTCCGCTGCCAAGCACGCGGTAATTGGCTTAACCAAAACCGGTGCCGTGGAATACGGTCGCAAGAACATTCGCGTAAACGCAGTTTGTCCTTATTTCAGCCCAACGCCGCTGATCTCCGGTAGCCCGATCGAAGAAAACGAAGACCGCTACGCCATGGCCGTACCGATGAAGCGTTTGGGTAAACCCGAAGAAATGGTCGCCACCATGATGTCCATTCTCGATCCAGACAACACCTACTTGAATGGCCAAGCCATTGCTGTGGATGGAGGATTGTCGTCCTTCTAAGCCTTTTTTGGCCCCATTCAAGTGTACTTTGGTTCACAGTTAATGAGGGTTAAAGATGGACTTTGGTTATTCGCCAAAAGTAGAAGAACTCCGGCGCCAGGTTCGGCAATTTTTAGACGATTATATCGTTCCGAGAATTGCCGAATTTAACGCCGCTGTTAAGCGCGGGGAATATCCCCCCGCCTTTATGGAAGACCTCAAAGCCCTGGCCAAATACGATGGTCTGTGGAATTTGTTTTTACCTGGCTTAAAAGCCGACGAGCCAGGCACTCGCCTCACCAATCTCGAATATGCGCCTCTGGCCGAAATCATGGGCCGCGTTCCCTGGGCATCAGAAGTATTCAATTGCAACGCGCCGGACTCCGGCAATATGGAGTTGCTGCATTTATTTGGTACGGAACAACAAAAACAGCAGTGGCTTAAACCCTTGTTGGAAGGAGAAATTCGCTCGGCTTTTTGTATGAGCGAACCGGATGTGTCTTCATCGGATGCCACCAACATTACCATGCACATTGAGCGACGTGACGAAGAATACGTCATTAACGGTCGCAAATGGTTTATCAGTAACGCGGCTCACCCCAACTGCAAACTCTACATTGTAATGGGCAAAACGGATTTAAATGCCGACTTGCATCACCAGCAAAGCATGGTGCTGGTGCCCGCGGATACTCCGGGCATTGAAGTGGTGCGCAACCCTACGGTATTGAACCACCTCTCGCCCGACGGCCATTGCGAAATTACCTTTAAAAATGTGCGTGTTCCAATTAGTCATGTGTTGGGCGAACAGGGCAGTGGTTTTGCTCTGGCTCAGGCGCGATTGGGGCCGGGCAGAATTCATCACTGTATGCGCTCAATTGGCGCGGCGGAGTTGGCTTTGGAGCTAATGACCGCCAGAGCTTTGGAGCGTCGGGCTTTCGGTAAGTATTTGCACCAGCACGGCTCGATTGCCGAGCGCATTGCCCAATCGCGTATCGAAATCGATCAGGCGCGCTTATTGGTGCTAAAAACTGCATGGATTATTGATAATCAGGGAGCTAAGGCGGCGCGTAAAGAAATTGCCATGATCAAAGCATTGGTGCCATCGCTGCAGACGACAGTCACCGATAGGGCTATTCAGGTGTTTGGGGCGATGGGGCTAACGCCAGATACGCCGCTGGCTGACAGCTACATATCTGGGCGTTGTTTGCGACTGGCAGATGGACCTGATGAGGTCCATTTTCAAAGTGTGGCCAAGTTAGAGGTGCAGGACAACGCGGATCGCTTACATGAAATCATCGCGTATCTCACGCCGCCTGCAAACTAACTGGATTTAGGCTTCGCCCTGGCTGGGTTGAGCGTTTTGTGCCACCGTCTCGTTACTGGCGTTAGCGTCCGCTTCCTTTGTGATTTTCGCCATGATCGTTGCGATGGTTAGAATGCCACCAATAACCACAGCACCGCCAATGACTACTTGGCCAGCCCAGATAAGTGGCGTGGGGTTGCCCGCCGTGGCTGCGGTGCCAGCAACTAGGTAGTACATAAAGGCGTAGTTGTTAAACACTTGGGGTAAAATTTCGCCAAACGCAACAATGCAGTAAACCACCATACAAATAAACAAAATGGTAGCGTTGGTTGCGCCCAGTGCGTCTCCCGTTAAGCCCACAAACTGCACGGTGCCCAGGTAAGCAGCGATACCAACCAAGCCGCCGATGATGATGTGGTGCGCGCGGGATTTATCCATGTGCATTTCAAAGAAAAAGATCATCACCAAAAAGACCGGCCAGCCCGACAGGTGAAATTGATGCAACACCAATTCAATGGCAACAATCAGCACCAATAAAAACAGGCCAAATATCAGTCGTTCTTTTTTAATTCCAGGTTTTGCTTCATTTGATTCAGACATAGCTCAACTCTCTTATTGTTATTGGATAATTAAAACCCTAGTGTATTAAGAAACCCGTCAATCATTAAAGGTTCCGCGTGTAAACGTTTCTTTACGGGCGATTACGCCCGAGCTCATCGTGACTGCTTACCCACTCTTCGGATACCACTGCCGCGCCTAAAGAGACCTCTCCGCAGACGACTGTGGCAGCAATAATCTCGGCCAGCTTTTTGGCCTTGCCTTTGCCGTAGCAATCCATTACTTCCAAACACTCCTTTTGCGTGGCAAGTCCCGTGCCGCCGCCGTAACTGGCCACAATCAACGAGGGCAAAGTTACAGAATAATAGTAATCGCCATCCGGAGTAACCTCAGCATACACAAGGCTTGCGTGGGATTCCGCCACATTGGCTTCGTCTTGTCCTGTCGCGATAAACACCGAGGCAATGCCGTTGGCCGGATGCACACCGTTGTGCACCGCGCCGGCCATCAAACCGCCTAATTGGGAGGTTTTACGGGCCGCATACATGGCCTCTGGTGTTGTACGCATTTTTTCTTTTAACAGATCACGGGGAATAGTGACTTCGGCGATGACCCGCTTACCACGAGTGTGCAGCGTGTTGATGGCCGAGTGCTTTTTGTCGGTATCCATATTGCCCGACAAAAAGTAGTGGCTCATCGCTCCCGTGTAGTTGTCGGCAATCCACTTGCAAGCCACATAAGTTGCTTTGCCTGTCATGTTCTGGCCAGCCGCATCGCCGGTGGTGTAGTTGCAGCGCAAGTACAAAAAGCGCCCGGCCGGGTACTGTTCGATATTTCTCAGTTTGCCGGTTTTGGTGGTGGTTTCTGCGGCGGCTTTAATGGCCGCGAAGTTTTCAGTTACCCAAATAGAAAAATCCCGAGCCTGGCGAGCGTTTTCGAAAGCAAACACCGGGGCGCGTTGCATGGCTTCATCGACCACGGTGGTGGTGATGCCGCCAGCGGCGCGGGTCAAGCTCATGCCACGGCTGTAGCTGGCCACTAAAGTGCCTTCGGTGGTGGCCATAGGTACGTAAAACTCCCCTTGAGCGTGCTCGCCGTTTACCAACAGCGGGCCGGCAAAGCCCACCGGCAGTTGCACCACACCGGTAAAGTTTTCGATGTTGCCGGGCAAAATGGCCGGATCAAAAGAAAAGCTGCTGGTGTGCTCCAGTGAGGCACCGGTTTTTTCTTCGATGAATTCTCGACGGGTTTTAACGGCTTCGCGACTGTAATCGTTTTTGGGATCGCGAGGGATGGAATTAGAAGCCACTATAAATACTCCACAAAGGTTTACTGGCAAAATGCCAAAGGCCTGTTGATTTGCTGCAGGTCCCGTATTCCAGATATTGCTTGTCCGGTAACAGCTTTGGCATTGTGAATAAAACCAACCATTGAATTCGACAATTAAACGAGACCCCGGTTTATAGTTGTTATCGGTTTACGTTTGTTATCAACGACCTTTTGGTCAAAGCGAATCGGTTGGCGATTGTTATTTTATTATTAGAAAACTCTGATTAATCCAATCTTGAGTTAACTATCAATACTGCATTAAATCTGCGTTTCTAATGGCCTCGTAATATCAGCGCTTTATGGTAGTTGGTTTTGCCGGTGCGTCCCTGCACCGGAGGAACCTATGAGTCAATCAAAGATTTGAATAAATCAGAGGTTCCTAAAATAATTTTGATAACTAATTTTGCTTGCGCGCCTTATCAAAACTGGTCGGCCATCATGGCTTCTAGTTGCGCGCGCATGGCTTCGGGTATGGGTACCGGGCGCTCGGTTTCACGATCAACAAATACGTGGGTGAAGGTACCGTAGGCGGCGACTTGATCCTCGCCTTTTTTAAAGATGCCCACACCGTACTGCACGGAGCTGTTGCCCATGCGATTCACCCGAAAACCGCCTTCCAACGCTTCGGGAAAGGCCACTCCTTGCTTGTAGTTACATTCCGAATGGACGATGTAACCAATAATTTTGCCATCGTGAATGTCCAGGCCACACTTTTCAATTAAAAAAGTGTTAGCTACCGTATCGAAATACGAATAGTAGTTAACGTTGTTTACGTGGCCGTAAATGTCGTTGTCCATCCAGCGAGTGCTGATGGGCAAAAACCAGCCGTATTGGTTGCGCGCAGTAGTTTCCATTTAAATACTCCTAAAGAATTACTTCGTTCCTTCGTAGGCGCTTTGGTATATCGCCAGGGCGTCGGCCTCTTCCACAGGACGTGGGTTATTCACCAGCAAACGCTGCTGCAACATGGCGTCGCGAGCCAACATGGGCAAGTCGTCGCCGGGAACCTTGGCCTCGGCCAATGTTGATGGCAGTTTAAGTTCGGCGATTAAATCATCGAAATACTCAGCCAATTGTTCCGCGCGGGCGGTGGTGGATGCGGCCAATTGATCGGCCGGGACTAATATCTCAGCTAACTCCGCGTACCATTCACTGCAGGCGGACGTGTTAAAACGCAACACGTGCGGCAGTACCAGTGAGTTGGTGAGTCCGTGCGGCAAGTGATAATGCCCGCCCAATGGGTAGGCTAGAGCGTGCACAGCGGCCACCGGCGCATTGGCAAAGGCTTGGCCTGCTAAACAAGCGCCCAACAACATGGCTTGGCGCGCTTCGGCGTTGCTGCCTTGATGGGTAGCGGTGGCAATGTTGGCCGACATCAAGCGCAGCGCTTCTTTGGCAAGCATATCGGTGTAGGGGTTTTTCTTGTGAATGCTGGTGTAGGCTTCAACCGCATGAACCATGGCATCGACGCCGGTCATGGCGGTGATGTGGGCGGGCAAGCCCAGTGTTAATTCCGCATCCAAAATGGCCACATCGGCGAACAGCTCGGCAGACACCACGCCCATTTTGGTGGTTTCGCCAGTGGTGACGATGGCGACTGCTGTTACCTCAGAGCCCGTGCCGGCCGTGGTAGGGATCATAATTAATGGCAGGCGCTTGCCTTTGACTTGATCAACGCCGTAAATATCTTGCAGTTGCTCCTCGGAGTTGGCAAGCAATGCGACCAGCTTGGCGGTATCCATGGAGCTACCTCCGCCAAAACCAATAATGCCATCGGCACCTTGTTGCTTAGCGGCATCGACTGCTTCCAGCACCACGGATTCGGGGGGATCGGCCACCACCTGGGTGTAGCTGGCAAACGGCACATCCGCCGCTTGCAAGTGATCTTCCAGGTTCTTCAGCAAGCCCAGCTTTTCGATGCCCGGATCGGTAACAATAAGAGGACGACTGATGCCGTTGCGCTGGCAGACCTGGGCAATCTGTGCCAGAGATCCGGATTCGCTGATAATTGATCGAACGGTATTGAAAATAAATGGTTGCATAATATCAAAAGACGGGCCGTCTACCTTGGTTGGAATCGGGTGATCTTGTCGGTGTTGTTCTGCGCGACTGGCGGCGAAATTGCGCTGCAGTCTCTTCATTATTAAGCGGGTTATGTTATTCGATTTTTATTCCGCTCGCGAGTCTTGACTTGCCAGCAAGATCTGTTTGACAGGTCTATTTGTGCGGTAGGGCAAGTTTTGCAACGCGCGTTAGATGCTCACCAAGGGTAAAAGAGTGGGTGGGGCCAGCAAGAACAAAACGGATCATTTGGGGTGACATAAGTGATTGCTGGGTGGCGGAGACGCCAAATTGAAGTCTGCGGGTTTATCGCGCGCCATTTGATGTTAATCAGATAGCTAAGGCTTGCGACGGGTTGGGTCCGGCAGGTTGGTGCTGATCTGCCATACTTGAACGGATTGCTTAATTTTTAGTGCCACAAACCGATGTATTGGAGGCAATTGTGGATACCGTCGACCCAGGCGACAACTCGCCCACCCCGTTAAACCCCGCGGCAAACGCTCAGTCAGATTCAGAGCCAAGCAGCGTGCGGCCCGCTGAACTAGCCGCCACCGAAGTGCCCGTAGAGCATCGTTCTACCGGAGAGACTCTGCGTGCATTGGCTGAAATGCGCCACGATCCCGACGCCATTCGCCGCAGTTTTGAGTCCGGCGAATACCCCTATCACACCAAAATGCGCCGCAGCGTTTACGAAAAGCAAAAAGCCGATTTGCAAGCCGAGCTGCTTAAAGTGCAAAAGTGGGTAAAAGAAACTGGCCAAAAAATCGTAGTCCTGTTTGAAGGGCGCGATGCCGCCGGCAAGGGCGGCACCATTAAACGGTTTATGGAGCATTTAAACCCGCGCGGCGCACGTGTCGTCGCGTTAGAAAAACCCACCGAAGCTGAGCGCAGCCAGTGGTATTTTCAGCGCTACATTAAACACTTGCCGTCGGCGGGAGAGATCGTGATGTTCGATCGCTCTTGGTACAACCGTGCCGGCGTGGAGCGAGTTATGGGCTTTTGTTCGCCCAACGAATACTTAGAATTTATGCGCCAGTGCCCGGATCTGGAGCAAATGCTAGTGCGCTCGGGTATTCGCCTGTACAAATACTGGTTTTCCGTCAGCCAAAACGAACAAGCGCGTCGATTTGCTGAGCGCCGCAAAGATCCCTTAAAACAATGGAAGCTCTCACCCATCGATCAAGCCTCCATGAATAAATGGGACGACTACACCGAAGCCAAAGAGGCGATGTTTTTCTACTCCGACACCGCCGACGCACCCTGGACCATTATCAAATCCGACGATAAAAAACGCGCACGTATTAATGCCATGCTGCACTTTTTATCGAACTTGCCTTACCCCGATAAAAACTCACACATTGTGCGCAAGCCCGATCCATTAATCGTTGGTTCCAGTGCGCATGTTATTGGTGGTAGCGAACATATTTTAGGGAAAACCCTGCATCCGGAAATGCGGCGGGTGGGCGAGGGTAATGGGTAGTTACTGACAGTAAGCACAAATTTTGTTTACTATTTTTTTGTTAACAAAGCGTAAATCCTCTGAATTGTTCAGAGGTTGCTAACGTCTCTTGTATACAGATTCCAATTTATGTGTTTTTAGAATAAATCACGTAAACGATTAAATGGGAAATAAGCCAATTGGGTAATATCCAAATTTAGGTGTGCTCATGATTGTGATAATTTAGTCTTCTCACAATTCAACAAAGCCTCCAGTATGGTGTATTAAGCATGGAACCCAACGCAAAACGCGATATAGAACACAATAACACTGACCAAACCGCAAGCCTCAGCCTTACCATTTTATCCTCACCAGTCGATGCCGAAACCAGTTACACTGGTTACTCTATTTTTTCGGAGCAGTTGTTGTCTCTGGAGGATTACAATGGGTTGTTTATTACCCCACGAATTGGTGCGCAGAATTTTCGCCATCGTTTTAGCAAAGTGAATTACTTCAGTGATTGGCACGTTGCCGGTGATGCAACCTTAATTATTATTCGCTCCGGTACACTACGAATTGGTTTGCGCAACGGCGAATCCCGTGATTTTTGTGCGGGGCAGATGTTTGTCGCTAAGGATCGTTTGCAAGAAGGTGAGTCGTTTAATGATCAGGTGCATGGGCACACAGCCGCAGTGGTGGGCGATCAGGATTTAACGGCAGTTCATATTAAGTTGTTTGAACAGTAATTGTGGGTTAATTGTCGGGTTCTTACCGGGCTTTTTATTTCATCGGGCATCTTGGTTTAATTAAGAGCCTGTTGATTTATTTCATGGATAATAAAAACGCCTGTACCAACACCACAATGCCCAAAAAAATCGACATAAACATCCAAAACTGGCTGGGACTGCGTTGCAATAGAGGCGCTTGATTGAGTTTGCGCATGAGGGTTGGGTTGGGGGTGGTTAAATCCTGTAAGAATTCCGACAGCGCTTGATAGCGCTCTCGCAAGTTGGGGTGTGTGGCTTTTTCTAACACTTTATCCACCCACATCGGTAAATCTTGGCGTTTTTCGCGCAGTGACCGGTACTGCCAACTCTGTAAATGAGTGGGCAGGCGGCGGTGGGCGTTGTCGAGGTTAAAGGGCATTTCGCCGGCCAGCATTTCGTACACCATAACCCCGAGTGAGAATAAATCCGACTGGCTTTGGCCTCTCCCCCCCAGCAGGTACTCTGGCGCAATGTAGTTCACCGAGCCTACGGGTGTGTTGTCGTCGATAATGCTGCCTACTTCTTCTAATCCGTCTACTTGCACCGTGCCAAAGTCGATCACTTTAACTTGGCCACTCGGAGTCATCAGCAGGTTTTCTGGTTTGATATCTCGATGCACCATGCCTGCACGCTGCAATACACGCAGTGCGTGAATGGTTTGTTCCAGCAGTTTGCGTACTTCAGTGAGTGAGGGTTCTGGGTTGTCGTACATCCACTGGCGTAGGGTTTGCCCTTCGATGTATTCGCACAAATGGTACAAAAAAGGGCTTTTGTCGTCGTGGGGAAAAATTTTCATCACCCGCTCACTGTTGAGTCGCCGGCCTACCCATTGTTCGCGGATAAAACCTTCCAGGTATTGCGGATCTTCAGAAAAATTTTCCGAGGGGGCTTTAAGAATAAACCGCCGCTGGTGGTTGGGGTGTTTGACCAGATAAATATGGCTGCGTGTGCCGCTGTGAATAACTTGCAGCAC
>CAYFFE010000070.1:0-19957 GCA_964342265.1 uncultured Cellvibrionaceae bacterium
TTATCCACTGGTTTAAATCCGTGATCTTGCAGCAGAGGGTCTTGACTTAAATCCAAACCCGTATCTTGACATATTAACGCACTTATATTTTCTTCTTTGGCAAATTCTAAAATCATTTGCAAACATTCATCATTCAAATTTGTCCCCCGATCGGTGCAGCCTAATGTGTAAGCAAAGAGCGCAATGTCTTCTTTTTGAACCAAGGTTATCGCACCAACAACACCGTAATCTTTATACACTATAGCCAACGTTTTAAAGTATTGATTTGCTTTTAAGTCCAGCAACCAAGCTTCCACAGATTGTATACTTAAGAATTCCTCAACACCCAAATTTTTCGCGACGATAGGATCTTGCAACAAAAGCCAAAGCTGCTCAGCCAATGCCAAGCTAAACGGCACCATTACCAAAGATTTTTCGATACTATTTATTTTATCTAAGGTGGGTATTTGCTGATAACTTGCCAAATGAGTTAAACTGGTATCTTGCAATTGGTTAATATCGCGAAAATAATCCGTGTCGGTGCAATTATCGCGAGCCAATTGAGCCAAATCTGCCGCACTTTGCCACTGCCCCATCTGCAAACACGCCAACCCCAAATGGTAAAGACTCGTACTATCTTCCAACCCCAACTCCAGCAACATATCACCTAACTGCTTGGCCAATGACCAATGTTTTAAATCGAGAGCGGAAATCATTACCGTATTTAAAAACACATGATCCTGTTGGAGAACTGTAGTTAAAAAATAATTTTGCCAAACGTGCTCGATAGCTTGCCGCCAACGGACCATTTCGTGCCTACTTAATTGTTGGATAACACGAGCAATTTGTGGGTACCATTCGATAAAAAACTGCGGATCGAATCCACTGTCGGCCAGTTTAGCCAACAGAGCGGATTCACTCAGATTGATGTTGGCGCTAATACCAGTGTGCAATTGAGATAGGTACAAATCAGGAGAGCAGCGATAAAACTGCTTAATAAACTCGGATTGAAAACCCCCGAAATAATGCTTTACGGGGCTGTACAATTGGCCGTGAAATATTAAACCGTCGTCGTTTACCTGAGCGCTCCAGCTCAAACCGTTGCCCACTTCAGCAACTTGCTCCAAAATATTAAAATTGACTGGCAATGCAAAATTGCCATTAACGTGCCAATGGGGCTCCGTTGCTGTTCTCACACTGAACTCACTGGCAGTACCGTAATCTGCGCATAAAAATAACAACTGTTCACCGCATAATGTACGAATGTTGTCGATAGCCCGAGTAGCGGCACTGGGAAACAATACCACACCGTGTTTAGCCACGTGTACAGTTTGCTCTAGTAGGTGTTGTTGATCTCGCTCTAACCAACTCGCAGAATCAATTTTTTGCCAGCGATACTTTAGGGCTAATCCATCGAAAGGTGCATTGGCATTAAAACAATACTCTTCGTGAAAATTGCACAGTACAGACACTTGCCCCTCGTAAAGTTGGCCTTTATCGATAAAAAATAAATCTTGCGGTAGCGATTGCATAAGTTGGTTGGCGATAACAACCGGTGCATTATTGAGTTGATCAACGGTTTCCTGTTCTAATAAAATGCCGCCATTCGACTCGATATCATACCATCCGACTACTAAACGGCCCGAATTCTGAAAAGCTCGTAACTGAGGGTGAGCCCTCATAAATTCCACATTCGCCTGCGAAAAATCCGTAACCAAGCAGCGCCATTCAATAGCCGGCAAGTCACCCAACTCTTGCGCTTCTAACAAACATTGAATCAAGTGAAAAATAAATTCACCCTGTCCGGCACCAATTTCGAGTATGGTGAAACGTTCATCCGCTTGTGCGACGCCCGCATCCAACGCATCACACCAGTAACAGACAATGCTGTCTGCATAGGCGCGAGCTACCTTAGGGCAGTTCATCGAAACGGCAGGTCTTTCACCAAGACCTTGATGATTAAAATATTGGCGTTGAGCAGGCCAAATGGCGCTTTCGCTCATACGGCAATAGTCGCCGGAAAATTGCAGCGAGGAACACAAACCCAGTTGACTTAATAAAGAATGTACAGCTTGCTGACTACTCAACACATCGGATGAGGCTTCTTGAACTTGCATGATCGGTTTCCTCGCTGTTGTCTGGCCTTTATTTATATCGCTAGGAACCTCTGATTAACTCAGGGAAGAGTTAATCAGAGGTTCCGCTAGAAAAAATTATGCTTGTGCGTTGTCTGCAGGCGTTTGCACACCTAATAATTCGAATATATTGAGCTGTCCACCACACTCTACAAATAATTCCCGGTAAAGCTCTCGAGTATCCATGGTTCCCCAGCGACAGGCTTGTAAAATGAGATAGGGCGCAGGACTGTGTGGATCGAATTGCAATAAGGCACGCGCAGCTTGCTCTACTTGTCGATAGGCTTCGTTGCGAGTGACATTAATTTGATTGTCTTGAGTTGCGGGTATTTCCTGCTGTGTTTCTCCTTCACCATGTTCGCTCGATTCGGCAAAGTTATGTGTTAATCCGCCACGACGCTGTAATTCCTCGTTTAAAAAACTTTGTATATCCTGCACTAGGTTTGCCATAGCTAAAAAGCTTGGCCCCTGATCGCCTAACAATTTGTCCAGTGTTTGAGTTAGTTGATGCAGCTGATTTAACGCCTTATCAACCCCGAATAAAAATCGCTCAATAGCTGGAGTATCGATACGAGACAATAGATTTAAAACATAAGCCGCGTCGATTTGATCGCCACTGGCAACCTCGCCTTTTTCAGCTCGCTCACTGGCTATTACCCAATCACTCCAAGTGATACCCACGCCCTGTTCTTCGGACTGCATAATGGGAATTAATCGAATGGCCGGTAGTAATTTTTCAGCCGCCCAGGACAAGGGATTAATGCGATACTCAATATCTTCGTGCTCAACTTGCGGATGCAAGTCATCCCAAAAATGCTGACATAATTGTTCTGCTACCCAAATGCCACAAGCTAAGCCATCAAAGCCAAACCGATGTACCGACGCCTCCAACAACCACATGGCAATCTGTAAGTCTTTGGATTTTTTTAATAACGTTTCTACACACAGGTCGGTAACATGGTGCCACTCAGCACGCTTTAAATCGTGCTCCCAAACGCCTCTCGGTAAAAAAGATTCGTCTTCACTACGAGCTTTGGAAATCTCAAAGTATACTTCTTCGTATTTTAAATAGGGCCCACTGGGTTGACTATTGGAAATGGGTGTTAGTAACTGCTCGACATCTATCGACAGCAACGATTGGACTAAATTTTCAATGCCGGATTTTTTGTCAGTAGTAGACATAAGACTCCTCCGATTGGGATTGCGCCGAAGGTACCGCCGGTGCTTTTACGGGAAACTCCAGAGGGAGTATTAGTGGCTGTAAATTTCCGCCATCGCCTTGTGTTTGCAAGCTGACTGTAAAATACAAATTTGTCGACGGCGACTGCGTTAAAAATTGGGACTGTTCATTGGCTGGCGCTTTTTCGTTAACGGTTAGTGGCAAATTTACCATTAATACTTGTTCATTTTCGTCAACTATCAAAGATTGGTCGGCTTGCTTAACAGACCAAGCGTCCAACATACGGAATAACGCCCATTGACCGCTGAATTCTTTAGAATATTTTAACGGTGTATCGGTTGATTCGATGCGATAGTTTGATTGTTCCGACCAATTAATGGCCAGTGTTAACGGATCACCAAACTGCCACTCCATGCTTACTGAGTTGGAAAAATTATCTAACTGAAACCGTTCGTTACCCAAAAACCAGTGGGCACTCTGGTTATTCAAGCGGTTGGCATCATCCAATACATTAAATTCAGCTTGAATGAAAAGAGGTTTTTGATTAGGACGATGAGCTAAATGATTTGCAAAGGTATTATTGAGTGTATTTAAGTCGCTTAAAAATTCAAACACTTCGCGCCAGGATGGATCGTTTTGCGAAAGATCTTTCGTTGTATTTACCAGCTCTTTGATCACGCCGTTATTCTCAATAAAGAATTGTCGCACATCGAGTACCGTCGCTTCTGTTTCATTATCAGGGCTTAATGTAAACGGATATCGGTTTGCGAGTCGATCGTTAAACTCATTGACGAGATAAGAATAGCGACTTCCTACACTGTCGATTAACAGAAAGTTACAGTGTTCCCCCAACGCCATTTCTAGACGACTGCGACGTTTAGAAAATAAACTGTCACCATAACCGGCGGTTTGAGAGGTTTGGATCGAATCGCACAAGTCGCTCGATTGCTGTACCGATTGGTAAAAATCCGTTAGATCCGCCAGTTCTGTTTGTGCTAACTCACGCTGATAGGCATCAAAATCTTCTAGTGTATTGCGCCAATAGTTCACACTGGAGAATTGTTGAGACCAATCCACTCCTCCGGCGTGCTGAGCTTCCGTTAATACCGTTAAAGCCGGTTCCATATAAGAGAGTAAAATTCGCAGCCGATTGGTTTCCGCACTTAAGTAATCGTCTAGCTCAGACTTGTTACTCAATTCATAGGAGAATTCATCACTCAACCTCAACTGGGAAGCTTTGTTAGGTAGAGATGTATAAAAACCTAAAGGGGCGGCAAAGCGCTCTATTTGATCCAAGCTGGTTAACGCAAAATCACTGGCACAACGGGTTAATGCTGAATGGCTGTCGACCAGTTGCAGTTGCCGCATATCTTGCAAAATAGGCACTAAATAGTTGGCGGCCCGATTAAAGTTGGTGGCTCGCTTAGCGATTTCTGCCTCTTCGCTATTGATACTCACTAAACGATTGCCCGTAATCGTTTGTTGGCCAGCGGCTATTTGAGCATCATTTAGCGCGCCGTTAATGGCCTCGCGCAATTTATAGAAAGCCAATTTTTTAAGTGGGTTGGCTTCGACACTGGCATCTAATAAGTGCGATTCATCAATGAGTTGCTGATATTCACGCAAATATGAGGCTACCGTAGCCAACTCCGTTACATTCCAGGCAATTGCGGTTTTGTCACATTGCATTAAATCGTTGTCGGTTGTGGGGCTGAATGCAAAATAGGTTGCGCCTTTAGCATTGTCTAAAAACAAACCGATATCCGAATGACTATCCCCCTCTTTAGAATCCAAAGCTTGAGCCATGGTTTGTAAATTAAGGCTTAAATTGCGATCACACTCCCCGTTGGGCTCAAACAAGGCCGCGCTGTATTCCAGCAAGGGGCCGGCCTTTACATTGATTAGGTCTTTTAATTCCTGTACCCATTCGTTTAACTCAAAA
The DNA here is from genome assembly GCA_964342265.1 of uncultured Cellvibrionaceae bacterium. Classification (GTDB taxonomy): domain Bacteria; phylum Pseudomonadota; class Gammaproteobacteria; order Pseudomonadales; family Cellvibrionaceae; genus Halioxenophilus. The sequence goes on from CAYFFE010000070.1 coordinate 5,237, forward strand.
CGCGCTTTTTCACAGGGCGATGCACCGACGCTGTTAACTTGATGAACACTCGCTTGTCGAAAGTTGTACCAAGCTTTTAAATCTTTGTAGGCGTTAGTGGGTGAAACCTGAATTCGCTCCAGTAGCGAGTTTTTGTCATCGCCGGTTCCAGCCAAGCGGGACTGAGCCAAAAGCTCGCGATAATACGCTGCCGATAACACACAAAAATTGTACGACAATAACGAAGGACTCACTGGCGGACGATGGTTAGCCACACCTTCCCAATTGGGACCTTCACACACCTCGATTGGACTTTGGTTTAGTGCATAGCGATAGGATGCGTTCCAGCGCAAAGGATAATCGTGTAAAATTAATGAATTCTGGTGTTGGCCACTGTCGCGGCTCAGCACTCTTGGCGCCGGCCTGCCGTAAATGTTTTCCATTAAACCAATTAATATTTGAATGGGATCTTGACCGGAATTGCTGTTTTGCTTGGGTGTAATTCGTTTAAAGTTTTCGAGATTTTTTTCAAATTGTACGACACGTTGCACGTACTCCCGCAGGCGCGATTGCGCAGAATCCGTGGATTCGGTTAGCTTTAACGACGCCAAGTTTTTTGCTTCGAGGGTTAATTGGCACTCTAAGTTGGGCAAAACAATATTATTCATACCCCGTGCCGACATTTGCTTATCCACGCGACCAGCAACGTTATCAAACCAAGAGAGCGGAATTGTTGGGTATTTTGTGTTGGCATCAACCAATGCCATATTGCTCAATAATTGATAAATTTCATCCACATTATTGAGGTTTTCGCAGTGCTCCAGTTGGCTATATTGCCAGCGATCCAGGCTGCGCATAATGTCCGCCACCGAATTAATTTGCTCATCAAGATGGTGGTTGTTAAAAAATAACAGTATAAACGCGGCAATTGCCAAGAACGCCGTACTAATTTGAAAGCGACGAATATAAGTATTGCGCGATAACAGTCGCTTGCGAGTTGGCTCAGCTTGAATCGGTGCGCTCAGTACCAAGTCGCTGATAAACTTATCGATAAAACACAGTGCTTTATGGTCGCGCTTGGCTTCTTTTTGTTTATCACTTTCCAGAAGGCCACAAAAGAACACCCCTCTGAAACCCAATAAAGGATTGGCACTTTGCAGAAATACTTTTTCAGCGAGCTTTATCACCCCCTTTCTAAGGTTTAATAAATTACCGGGGAAGCGCAAAAACCCATCGCTTTGCTCAGGTGTATTGTTTAAATCGGTATGCAGTTGAATAGTATTGAGAGAATCGTTGATGCTAACTAACGCCTCTTCCATGTATTGCGTATCGTATTTAATTTCCGAACTGTAGGGCGACAACCATCCAAACGGTTGTTGTTTATCCAGTGCTTCAGACTGAACAGACCAAAAATCATCGAAACCAATTACGTGTTGACAATCCACCACCAAAAAATACACGGGTAAACTGAACTCGATAGCCAGCTGAATATTTTTCAGCAATTCGGCGTTATCCATGCACATTCGATCCAGCTCGTGGCTGTTATTCACCCCGTATTTTTCTGCCTTGATGGCCAACACAATGCCATCTATAGGGCGCTCGGATCGCAGTTGCACCAGTTCCCTACAAAGTCCTCGATAAAACTCGGTTCGCGACTGTGCGGCTTCAATCTTGTCGTCATCAGCGCAAACCAATGCGCCCTTTTTGAGGAAGTGGAATGCACCGCTGGCCAATTTCAGCGATCTTTCCTGGCTAGTGGTGTCGCGCGCCATACGACTTTTTAGACTTTGGCAAATAAACTGTGTGTCTACCTCATGATCACCGATCAATAAAAACCAGGAATCTTTGTATTTCCAATCCTGAGAAAAAAATAGTTCTTGAAAAAACTGCGCAAGTCCATTCAGCCACTTATTTCCCAACATCGCCCATTGTTTACCTCGAACTATTATTCCAGCGAATAGATTGTCACTGTTGCCACGTAAATACCGGTAGAGCACGACCACGAGAACAAGTGCACCCAGCGTTAACATAATTTGAATGAGGCTTATGTCGGATATTATGCCCACCAGTTTATCCAATACACCCAAATCAGATTGTTCCGCTAAAACCTTATTTACAGTACCCTCTGCCGCCTTTACATCAGAAGCGAGCGACGCTTGTGCTTCTTTTACAATTTTTCCTGCGTTAGCTACAGGGTCGTTATCGGAATCAGCCATTATTCCATTCCCAAAATGATTCGATTGAGGACTCGAATTGAGGTTAACCACACGGCACTAGAAATAATTAAATAAACGACTAACGTAACGGCACCAATACGAAACCAGGGTTTTAAGGCGCGCATACGGTTTCGATTCGTTTCTCGCACGTCAATCCTGGTTGGTTGAATGGCAAAAAAATTGGTTACTGCTGGAATATCTTCACCAATAAATCCCGTTAGCTGACGCTTGTAATCCTCCAGAGCGGCTTTATTTCCAGTTGCACGAAATCGCCCCGAAAACCCCATATGCAAAGCGATGAGGTAAATTTTAGCCAATTGCACGTAGGTGCTATCGCCCGAGTGATTACTCACCAGTGTTTCGATGTTATTAAATATTTTTTGGCCAGCAATTGATGAACCAAACAGTTTTCGTTCCAGTAAAACGTCCAACCAAGGTAATTCTTGCTGTTGTTCGAATTGGAATAGAAATATTTCGTCGGTTAATGCAGCCAAGACGTATTTAGCTTCGGTAAAAATCGTTTGTTCAAAAACACCGTAAGATTGGCTAATACCGTGTTCTAAACGGCCAATGTATCTTTGCAATCGCTGGCTGATATACGCCGATATTTTCTGTTCGTAGGTGATGGCGCTATGGGTCGTCACCGGTAGCTTGTCATCTAAGTCACCGGTTGCGATCGACTGCTTAAGCTTAATCACTTCTTCGAGGTAGTCGAAGAAAAGCGTTAGCAATTTTTGGTCAAACGACATTCGCATCAATTAGCGTCCCTTGCGATCGCCCTTGCTCGGTTGACTGACATTGGCCACATGTAAGGTGGCACTGTGCGGGGCGACTTCGTCGCTGCCGGCTTGTATATACAATCGCTCACCGAATACGATGGTATCTAACGGTTGTTGATCGATTTTTATGGTTTGATTACTGATTTTTATTAAGACCGAATGGTCGCCTTTGGATAGATCGATGGTCGGCACTGCTTCGACGATTTCTCGCTGAGCGCCAGGAAAACGCGCGCGCGCCAATGTTGGCAAGGTAACTTGCGTACCGATCAAACTGGTTTCCACCCACTGCTCTAGCGTGGCCCTAGCCGTGGATTCGGCAGCGGTAAACTCTATGTATAGATCGCGCCCGCGCCATTGCTCATCGATAGTAATAAAGAACAATCCGTCATTATCGATACTGAAACTGAATGATTCGTAAGCCAGTTTTACACTGCGCGCAGTTGTATTTATGGCCTCAATAACCCGTTGAAACGCACGGTAACTGTTATCGTGTTGATACCCTTCTAGCGGTGCCGGAATTAAGCCTTTGGGATTAATGGCCGCAATTTGCCCTAAAAAGTTGGCCAACGCAGAATATAACGTAAAAGGATGGATAGCGTTTGTCTCGCAATAAATATCCAACGTGGGCAGTATTTTTACCAAGTTTTTCACAAACGTACTGTAGCGATTACGCAGCGGAGAAGGCTTAGCGTCGCCTTGCAGCGCACGCGACAAACGCGAAGCCCGTGTACGTATATTGGTTCGCAAATCATTAATGCGCTTGTGTAAACACAAGTCTCCCAGAGAATTGAGAGCATTAATATCCAACATCGGTGGGTAATAATTACCCAAACAAAACAGTCCGTCCGATTGGCGATTTATTTCCAGCAATTTAAAGTAACTGTAGTTGCTATTCGGCGTTGCTGGGTGGAGGGAGAGCTTGGGCACTAGCCGACTCACGGCGACGCCATCGGTACCCGTATTTTCGTCGACCACTTTAGCGCCTTCGATTGAATCAAATCGCTGTTGGGGACTTTTAGCGTTTGCAGCGCTGGCACCACGTTTAGCCACTCGTAAATATATCGACAATGTATTGCTTGTTATCTCGCGACTTTTAAATGCGTCTGCCAAGTCAATTGTTAGAGCTTCGGCGCAATCTGCCATTGGGTACTCAAAGACCAAGCCATCAGGAAAAACACCACTTACCCGATTAATTACCAACTCACCACTATTGAGATTACCTTCGTTAACATCCAATTGAGTAATGCCATAGTAATGAGGCTGTACCAAGGACATAACTGCACACAATCTTTGTTCCCAATAGCAATCGTTTTGCTGGAAATGTTGCGGAGACAACAGCATTCCTTCAGCCCATTGAACCGGATGCGAAACAACTAAGGGCGACCTTGTCATATCAAAACCTCTTTTATCGGATGGTTTCCAATGATGGCTTTTCGTCCAGCACCAGATTAACGTGTTTAATGCGACTTATATCAAACACAAAATATTTTTTTTGTTGGTAGTAGGCTACAAACACTAATACTCGACGTGCTTTGCTAAGTTTTTTTGGTAACTCAACCTTTTTTATAACACTCAAAGGCACGGGTTGTAGCGATTGAATACGAATCTGCTTAGTATTCATGGCCGTAAAACTCGCCCTTTCGGAAAACCATGCATCGGCTTTAGCAGGCACTAAGCGATCATTAACCGAGGAATCATAAATTGCTGCAATATCAATCTGAATAAATTTATTACGGTTAGCACCTTCTGTTCTTGTGATTAACATTTCTTCCAATACCACACGATTACTGGCAAACGGTAGATATTTTTTAACCGTCGAGCAACCGCCGACTGTCGTTAAAGTAACAATGACAAAAACACACAGAGCGCGTTGAATTGTCATTTAAGAGCCATAACTTTTAATTGCGACATAACCGCAACCAACCCCGGTGAGTTAATACCATTTTGTAAAGTTATACTGGTTAATTTGGCCACAGGCGCGCAACTGGCAATGACCGAGGTACTGCCCATTACGTAACTTGCCGTACTTTTAATAGTGCTAGAAACAATACCGCCGTAACTGCCCACTTCATCTGCCGACGTTAAGCTATTGGTGGTTAACAATGTATGAACCGGGCTGCAATCGATGGTGACATTTAGTGCGAATCCTAACCCTACCGAACTAGACGCCAAATTCACATAAGGCGTCGGTACGGAGTACGGCGGTGTTTTGCAAACATCCACAATACCCAGTGCCATGGCATTTGACTGTGTAACGATAAACGGCATAACTTATCCCATATTGATGTGTTCGGCATTAATACGCAGATCTTTTTGCGCCTCAACTAATCCGTGGCGACTGCGTATCGTTAATAATTCTCGGGATTCAATTTGACTGTGATTACTGCGATTCATCCAGCGTTGCGCGGTTTGCACGAGGGTTTCACTGATGTGCGTCATCATATTTTTGGCTTGAGTTAATATGGCTCCGTAGGGGCTCGCCAGGTGTATATTTTTCCCCGCAAACTGATTAATCGAATCTTCGGCGACCATGTGAATATTCTGTGCTCGCAGACTAACCTGTTGCACTCCGGCAGTGGCGATTACCTGCTCGGATCGGTCGTTGCGCTCCAAAATAGCGACAATATAATTGCCCAGGTTTGAATGACTCACCATTACATAGTCACCTACTGCTACTTCAATCAAACAACTGTAGCCTTGTAAAGCAAAGTCACCGTTGTCCAGAAGAATTCGGTTTTTTTCTATTTCGATTACAGTGTGTGTAAACAGCTGAGCAGCAGAGCCATTACAGTGAATGGATTTACTAGGCTCTGAGTACACACTTGCTGTGGAATTTAGCTTAGTAACGGCATTGGACATTAATAGGCTCCTGCCTGAACGGCTTTTTGTTCTAATCTTTCGAGTTCTTTATTATGGAAAGCGACGCCCTGCGTGCGATTATTCTTTAATCGGGAGTCAATTAACGACTGGCCTTGAAAGGAACCCGAGCGTAGATCGCAATCGATTATGTCGCTATTGTTTAGTTTGGAGTAGTTCCATTGGCTGTAAATTAGCGAGGTTTTTTTAACCAAACAATTGCTCAGCTTTGCCTTTGACCAAATGCTTTCATTCATACGACAGCCGTTCCACATACAATGAGCGGCATCTACCGAGTCCCATAGGCTTTTTTCGGCTTGAGCTTTGTTAAAACTGGCGTTGGTAATTTGAGCATTGGCGAATAAACTTTCGTCTAGTACAGCCTCATCGAATACGACCTCTGTTAATTGTGCATTGCAAAAATTCGTGGCCTTTAAGCGCGCGCCGCTAAAGTCGATATGCTTAAGCGTGGCCTTTTGAAAATTACAACCCGTAAACTCGGTTTCTTGCCAGGATTTGTTCTCTGCGACAGCATCGAGAAACAAGCAACGACTAAATATAGTGGTTTCCGTTTTCCAGTCCGTAATATTTAGCGACATGAAACAGGCATTATCGATAGAGCTACGAACGAGCACTAAATTCGGAATAGCAGTTTTCACAAAAGCAACTGATTGTAATCCGCAATCAATAAAAGCCAAACCATCGCCGGCACACTGTGCCAGACTAACTTTTTGTAACTCACATCGATTAAAAATCACTTCGCTAAATGTGCCGGCTTCAAACGATGAGCCAGCGATAACTGAACCATTAAAACTCAACTGGTTGCATTGACACTGCGTAAAATTAGACTGATTAAAATCGCAACCATTAAACTCACAATTCTGAAAGCGACATTCCAACCAAGTAACGGATTCAATGGTACATTTTATAAAACGGCAATTCACAAAAACACAGTGCTTGTATATTTGCTCCTCAAATTGCTGACTTGAAAACACTCGATCAAAGTAGCATTTCGCATTTACCAGTGGAGTAAAATCTTCAACCACTTGTGCAACCGCATCCATCATAGGTATTGACTCCCAACATTTTTTAAGCCAACACGTTGCTGCATAATAACATCGGTTAAATCGCAATCTTGACAGTTCATCTCAGTTAATTCAGCTTGCCATAGATTGGCACGCGCCAAATTGCTCTTGGTAAAGTTTGCTTTTTTAAATTTTGCCGAGTAACCATCGAAGTCTTTTGCGCTTACCGATGATAAATCGGCATTATTAAATATGGATCTCGCCGCACAGGCAGCGTTTAAATAGCTATAGCTTAAATTAGCGTTACCAAAATCACTCTTTATTATTTGAGCGCGTGGCAATTCTGCTCCGCTAAGGTTGCAACCTCGAAAGCCGCTCTGCTCGATAGTCGCATTCTTAAATTTTGCTCCAGTAAAGTTACAGTCGGCCAAAGCAATGCAGCGCATTAGGTAGGCCGACGAAAACCTAGCCGCCTCGGCGTTAACATTAGAAAAGGATACTTGCTCAAAACTACTCTGGTCAAACGTGCATTGGCTAAAATCTACTAACTGACAGTTCGCACCCTGCAGTTTGATACGGTTAAGGTTTGAAGACTGAGCAGATACCTTTATGAATGACACTTTGGCCAACGTGCAATGCACCCATAAAGATTCGTTTAGGTTACACTGTATAAAATCGCTATTGCTGATCACACTGCCCGACCAATTACTTTTTTTAATATCTGCTTCAATTACTTTGCTAAAAGCTAGCTCACACTCCAGCCACTGAGCATCGTCACCGACAACGCCGTATAAATTTGCGTCGTCGAATTTGCAGTTTTTAAATACCACTTGGTGCACTAGCGCACCACTCAAAGAGGAACCGTTAAAAATACAATTTACGAACACCGCATTCGACAAATTTGTTCTAGCAAAATTACATACACTTAAATCCAGGCCCTCGAATCGAAAGCCTGATAGATCTGCACGCGAAAGGTCTCTGCCTTGCAAACAATCTGAGCGTGTTTTTTGATGATGGTGTAATAATTTACTGCATTCAGAGCGTAAAGCTTGAGCCAATAAAATATCCGACTTAGTAACACCCTCTAATTGCGGTGCACTATGTGTCTCCGCCAATCTGGCTATTTTGGCTTGATTTGCAGCGAATTCGGAAATTTTCTTAGCTTTTTCCTGATGATCAAGGCCATTATCAACCATGCCTTCGGTGTCGGATGGTTTTATACGAATACTCAGTTGTTGTTCTGCTAGCTTAATGATCGCTTTAATATCATCATTGTTATTTCGCTTATCCGCGAACAGATTATTTTTCTGGCTAGCGTTTTTAAGCACCTTACCTTTTTCTATTTCATTTATGGCTTTATCTTTTATTTCTAAGGCTTGTTGTTCACAACCAGACATAACGGTTTGTACATAATCCATTATTCCAGTCAGATCCGCTTCACCGAGATCCATTTCATCAGGCGTTGGCATTTTATCGGCAGCTAACTGGGGAGGTTGCCAAGTCATTTGCTTGGCCAGATTTACCTGATCAGTCACGCGCTCTTGCTCAACGCTGTCGTTTACTTCTTTGTTTAAGACCGCGTTGTTTTTATCTAATTTATTAGTACCTGCACGAGAATAGGAAGGCGGCAATGTATCGTTTATCGCGTATTGTAATGCTTTTTGTTGCGCTTCTGACTTTTGTTGTCGCTGATTATAATGTCGTTCTCGTTCAGATTTTGCATGTTGATCCTGCTCATCACTGCGCTTGGGTGATAATGGTAAATCGTTTAATGCGTGTTTGAGCGCGTGTTCTTTATCGGTTCTGGCGATTAACTGCTCTTGATAATGTTTAACATCACGAGGACTATGGCGACTGTCTTCATACGCTAGCAGTAAACTGGCGACATCCAAGCCATCGGAATCTTGTACGAGGAAGGTACCACGGCCAATCATTACACCTAACTGTTGCTCAGGAAAAAACCATACGGTGTCGATGTCTAATAAACACTCATTGAGTGCTTTTTGATTTTGCATCTGGTAAAAACACTTAAATACTACCCAAGGTAATTGGCCGTTAAGCGTCGGATAATCGGCGTGCATTCCAGTTAACTCGTAGTCCATCCCCCCATAGAATGGGTCTACTTGTTGTTGATCTTCTGCCGCTCGATTAAAGAAATGAAAATCCAAATCGTCAGGAAAGCCAGGATAGCGCTGATTTAGCCACTGATCATTGTAGGTACCCGCCAGTGGTATTTTTTGCGGCCAATCCACACCCACCGGGCCTAGAGCGGCAATTTTATTATTTTTGCTGGATTTTGATACCACTACCCCATCAGCCCGGCGGTAGGCGGGTATCAAATTTGGTAAATCGGTTGCGGTATTTTTGGCAGTATCGCTGTTCGACAGTGGCGCTGTGCTTGGGCTGCCGGCACCTATGCCCACGGGGTTTTGGTGACTATTTTTTCCCCCGTAAGTGTATTCATAGTCTAGGGGAATGCGTGTAAACGCTTCAGTGGTAACTACCGCGCCTAACGGGCTTTTTTTCTTGCGATTACCGATTACTTTAATTGCTTTTTGAATATCACCAATAGAAACAGAAACCTCATAATCTTTTTTGGGTTCCGGGGGTATCGCACTCCCCATAACGATCACCTCTGGCGACCCTTTTGGCATGGCCAAATCAAAAATATGCCCATTCATTAGTGAATGGTATTGCGCTTTCGCGTCGGTTTCTGGGTAAATTTCACCGGTCTGCAAGTTAAAACTCATCATGGCGGCTACAGAGAGGTAGTGATTACCTTTAAAGGAATACGGTTTGTAGAGAGTGCCGATTTTTCTGGGTTTTAGTAAGTTCATGGCGCACTCACATAAATATTTTAAAAGTCATTATTTCTACATCGATATTACCGATTCTCGCCTTTACATTCGCAGGCTCGGTAATTACCTCAAGCGGGGTGGTTTTACTGTCGACCTTTAATAATTTTATTTCCTTTTTTAAATCAATGGAGCCGTTAATTTCTAGTGCTAAATTTAGCCCCAAATCCACTCTGGAGTTAACATGCAAGCCAACATTTACGGCCATATCGTTAGATAGTGATGCGTTAACTGCCATGTTATTGCTAGCGGCGATGTTTAAATCCATATTATTTTTCGCACCTAAAAACATATTCATATTACTGGCGGCACCATAAGTCTGCGATTGGTTGTCGCTGGTGCCCGTGGTTTGCGAAAAACTGGTTTGGTTGGCGTTTATAACGGTTGTATTAGAAATATTACCGTTATGCGTTGTATTGTTTGTGGTAGCGCCGTTTATTTGCGTTGTCGACTTATTGCTGCCAGTTATGGTGGTATCACTCTCTTGCTGTCCAATTTTCGACTTGGAGTAGCTTTTACCGGTTATTGTTGTATAGCTATCGGTATCACCAATTGTCGATTGACTGTAGCTGTAGTCGATTTTCGATTCGCTTTTACTGTCGCCGATTTCCGAATAGCTCTCGGTGGAAGCGCCATAATATTTACTCACTGTGGAGCCATAACTTTCACTTTCGCTAAGCAAACCGTCTTTACCTTTTTCGGCCGTTGAGTAGCTATAGCCGGCCCCTTGCGAGTAGCTGCTGTCTTTGAATTTTTTTGTGTTGTAGGCGTTCTCTACAATGGTAATGGCTTTGTCTAAATCCGCTGTTGAATGCAAACCAAACCGAATGCTTTTACTGTCGCCATAGCTGGTACTGTAGTTGCTGCCCACCGATGTATTGGCACTCCATCGACTGGGCATAATATTTTTCGAACCATTGGCTTGTACAATACTCTGCACCTCGGGCATTTCTGATTCGTCGTTCGAACGCCCAATAGAAACCGTTACACCCACCTCCGGAACGGTTTGCATATGCTGTGCGAGCTTTACCCAAATAGGCCCTTGATTGGCCATAGAGTCCGTGGCCAATTGCACGAATACGCCAATTTCTTGCAGGGTTTCCCCACCCTCTAGGTCGCGTGCGGTATGAGGCTCGGAATAAAAATTACTTTTTTTGTAGTACTTCCAACCATTAGGTGCTGAGGCTGTTTCGTCCGCCACTACCGTACCCAAAATCATGCCCTGCTGGGTATCTTGTATATTAAAGTCAGTAACCAGTCCCGACGATTCGGTCGCTTGAAATTGGTTACTGTAAGGTTCGGTGGCGCTGACTTTGTGTTGAACTTGTGTAATTACAAATTCTTTATTTTCCAACTCGGGACGCGCCAGTTGGTTGCCGTTAATTGCCCCGCTATTAAAGTCGTAAGCGGGCGCTTCACTGTCGCTATTGGCCAATAGCACGGTGTGGCCTGCCGACAACAAAGGCGATGTAGAACCACCGCTCAAACTGGTCGCTGCAGTTTGAATCATTTCCCATTGTTTACCGCCGGTAATTTGTACCTCGCTGGCACTTCCTCCGTACTGATATACCTTGCATTCGCGGAAAGGTAGGCGATAAACATCGTTGTGAGTGGCTTCGTACTTGCTAAAACCCGCAATGTTATCCGATTCCCAGGCGGCTTCGCTTCGCACTAAAATACTGTGTACTCCCGTTTGAGATACGGATTTTTTATACTGATAAGACGATATATGCTCATCTTCCTGGCTGTGCAAATCAGGCTCGCTGGAGTGGGTGTATTTTAAGGTGAGCTTGTCCTGCTTGCCCGGAACCGTTAAAGGCAAATATTGCGGCTGGTTGGCCAGCACTAAACAATGATCGTTATTATGATGCTCAAAGTAATAATAAATGTTGGCTTTTTTCATTAAGCGCTGAATGAACTCAAAATCTGTTTCGCCTGTTTGAATCCAGTCTTGTTCACGGTCTATCGCAACCGAGTCTAAATACATTTTGTATTCAATATTGTGATTGCCAAGAACCTCCTCTAAAACAGCTTGAATGGTTTTGCTGGAGTACAACTGATAGCGATTGGTTAAGGTGGTTTTCCACAACGCAGGTTTAATGGTTAATTGATAACTGCCGGGCTCACTGTAGCTAAAATCCGCGACAATACCGGAGAAATACCGACGCGGAATATCCGACGGCACCGATTCCCACAGCGTATTGGCCGGCAATGTATTGGGCAGCACAAAACTGATTGTTACGGGTTGCCCGAGTAACTGGTCGAACTGAATATCCATCGCAGACGTGTTACTGGAATCATTGGCGTATAACTGCACAGTAAATTCATACAACTGCGATACGGACTCCTGGCCTTGCAACGACGCCACACGAAACTGGTTTTGGCTAATAGGGCGGCCAGAGGTATCGCTAATAGCAATCGTCAACGGTGCCGAATAAAACGTTACCGACTCAATAGAAAAAGCACCGTTTTGCTCATTTTGCGGCATGCTACACCCTCACCATAAATTGACTGCGCGCTACCGGTATCATCGGATAACGGAGCACGCTGGTTATACCCAGTTGTTCGGAGTACTCTGTGATGCTTGGTGATGAATCATCGGCTTGGAATTGCGATTTAACCAATGACGATTGCTTAAGTCGCGATTTAAGCCAACTATTACGCCCTAAAGCAAAGCGTTCTGTTTTTTGCCCAGTGCAAGACGATAATTTGGATTGCGGCAAACTGGCCCAATTTGCATTGAGTGTGACGCGACAGTCCCACTGTCCGTCGCTTGCGTATTGAATGATGCCTTTTAACGTGTCGTGCCATTGCCCGCCTTTCTGCATACGACACAAAGGTTCGTAGTCTAACGGCCCAATGTTTAAGTCGATTAAACTTTGTTGATCCCAAGTTTTAGCACCGATAATGGCTTGGCTGCCCAATTCGGCATTTTGACCACCGAGAACACTAACATCACTTTGACTCAGCGCCAGCCAATGGCCAGAAAACTGTTGGACCGAAACCTTACAATTAAAAACAACGCCTACCAAAGACTGTATAAAACCCGCTGTTTTTCTTGGATTAACGATTAGGCCAGAAAACGCCTGTACAACACGTTTTTCTAATCGTTTTTGCTGCACCGATTCGGTCTCATCGTGTTGAACTGTACTCTGAGTTTGCTGGGTATTACCTATTGAATTTGCGCTGGCTGCTAAATTCACCGAATCGTAATTGCGATCCTCAAAAAATCCAGCAAAACATTCGATTCGCTTGGCCACACTGGATTCGTTGGGCGGGGGAGTTTGCAGCGAGATACGTTGTTCTGCGCGATTTTGGTGTTGGATCGCTAAAAATCGATGATTGAAAATATCGATAAAATCCAACAGCGCCGAGCGCTGTCGTGTTCGATAGCCATCATTTAATTCTCGAAAAATCCATTCCTGATAAGGTTCCGGTAATGGTCCGTTGTAAGCGGTTATACCAAATTGACTAAACAGTAGCCGAGGCTGGCTATCGGCTTTTCGGTCGGTAAAGGGTCGGTAGCTACTGACTCGCGTATCCGGTTGAGAGTAGCGAATATCCGACTGAAAATAGAACGCATCATCCAACTGATCACACAAGTCTTTACCATTGTTGACGTCACTCAACAATAACTTGATCAGTTGGTTGTAATTGTACTTGCTGGCGGGTAATCGAATACGATCACTTACAGCAGTATTTGCGCTCCAGCCAGAGGTGGCCATTGTTTGAAGATTCCTTTTTCTTGTTTAACGGTTAAAGAGCATTCTACAAAGCTGTTGATATTGGCGTACAAGCCCATAAACCGATTTAACACTTCACCAAACAAATGCAGGCTACTGCCATCAAATCGGGTAATGTCAATTTCTATCTGCACCGCTAAACCGCGGCACAAACCTCGCCAGCCTTCTAGGCCAACACGCCTAACCACGCGCTCGGTTTGGATACTGACGATGCTGTCCACCTGGGCAAAATGCGCTTTAGCTTGCTCGTCCGAGTAAGTGAGCAAGATGGATTTCAATACATCTAAGCCTTGGGTTTCGAGTGTTGTGGTATTTAAAACCAAGTTAGAAAGTAATCGCCAAGGCTTATCGCTATTTAATGACGGCGGTTTGTGCATGGTGGGTTTGGATATCACTTTGGCTCTAGAAATCGGACCGGGCCCGACCAGCGTCATGGTATCGTTAATTCTAAGATTTTCTGCCAAGCGGCGATTGGTGCACAGGGCTTTTACGGCCAAAATATCGTCGATGGAGGCGCTTTTTTGATTGTCCGTTTTATGTAGTGTGATATACGTTTCTGTACCCGGAATACTTTTTAATCCGCTCAACTCAGTACGCGTACTGTAGAGGCGATCGTTGGCGTGTAATAAGTGCGCGTCAATGCCCGCATAGGGTTGCGCTCGCTCAGGCTCGCCCACCACAGGAATGGTTAATACTTCGGTAAGGCTGTGGATTTCACAACACGCGTGGTTTTTGTTATCACCGACCAAGCGATATTCGTGATCTCGATCGTCTAAATTAATACTATTAAGGTGTTTTTTGTAAAGATTAATTACCGGGATACTGTTTAAACAAAGACTGTTTTTATCCGGCCTTAATTGGGTATCCGGTGGTGTTGATAGCAAAAAATATAGCTCAAACTCAGCACCGAGCGCCTGACCATTAATGCCCTGCACATCGAAAAACAAGTACTTTTCGGGAAAGAGAAAGTATTCCTGAATAATCCGGTATGCACTGTGCGAATTATCACCGAAGGGCAAGACTGCGCAGTCATCATTAAAGCCAATCCATTTAATCGCATCATTGTCGAGACATTGGTAACTTCCGGCATCCATAGATTGTGAAGGTTCCGCAGCCCGATTGTTGATAACAATACCAATGCACTCTTTCGCCAGTTGTTCGTACAACTGATAGGCCGAATGAGGTCGATTCTGTTCGCCTCGAACAAAAAATCGAAGGTTATCCGGCTCGAATTCTGCGGTGGATTTATCTCCGTGATTTTTAATAGA
>CAYFFE010000071.1:0-19001 GCA_964342265.1 uncultured Cellvibrionaceae bacterium
GTTAACACGGTTTAATCCTAGGGCCCTGGCAGGTTGTCAGGGCCCTTTTTTATATCTCTTGTGGGGGTTTTTAATAAAATACTGAGCTTGTAGCGCTGCTGCTGGCGTTTAAATATGCATAATATATTTAGTTTATAGTGACTAAAAATATAGTGACTAAAAATAATTGAGCGCAACACAGAGTAGGAGAGCAGGCCGGTTAGATTTGCCAAATAGGCAGGGCTTTTAATGTTTATACAGTGGGGCCCAGGTAGGATAAAAAGTTTGAGGGTAGGATAAAAAGTTTGAGGATAGGATATGAATATTGTGAGCAGAAAAAACTGGGCGTACTGATAAGTGCTACATAATAAAAAGCTGATGACCAGTCGATTTAAAATCTATTATCCATTACCCATTTATATTGCTCGCCACTGAGTGCGCTAATTTTTTTGATGGCACTAATCACAGGTTTCTGCGGCCATTTGTCAGTTTAATTTCTTGTCCGATTATTGATAATTTATACGCTGTTGTTCTTTATTTCTAAAGATGCGAGCGATTGCGGTGTCGTTATTTTGAATGAATATTTAGCGCCCGTGGGGCGGGGTTTATTTGTCTATGCGGATATGTTTATTGTTGCAATGCTCTGTTAGTTTTTCACAACCTACCTTTTTTCGTCTCTTTTAATCGAAAAAGTAATCACATCTAATTTAATGCCTAAGCTCGTTATTGGCGCGATTTATTATAGGAGACTCTTGAGTAAAGTAATGCCTTAATCTCGATTCCTCTGCACCAAGGCGAGCTAGAATTTCTGGCTCTTTCGTCTTTAATTGTTGATAGGTCTTAAAATGTACTTTAAACACAAAAGCTGTAAGTTGTGACAAGCGTTGCATTGCGCAATGGATTTGTGAAAGCCAAATTAGTCATAACACTTTAAGGTCGCCGCCAGAAATCCAATAAATATAGAAAGTGTTTTGTACAAACAGTTTAAATCTATGAGTTAATTTTTTTGTGTTGGTAAAAGTAATGACCAATTGGTCATGAGGCTGTCGGATGAGTGATTCACGAATGTTCATAGGTCACCAATGTTTAAAGGTCACGAATGCTCATAAATTGCGAATGCTTATAGAATTAATAACAAGTTTTGTTGGTGCGCAAAGCTTTTGTGGGTGTGTAAGGTTTTTTAATGGTTTGTTTGTGGTGGGCGAGTGGTTTATCGATATTGGGCGAGTAACTCGTCAATATTCTGTCGATGGATTTTGTTCTATTGGTGGGTTTTATGTTGATAGGTATAAAAATAATAGATGTAGAAAATAATAATAAATACAAGAAATAAAAATAAATAAATAAAAAACAACAATAAACAAAAAATAATAATTAGAAAGTAGCTTTAAAATAATACAACTAAAAATATAAACGCCTATAAAAGGTGTAAAAAACACCCGAATACTCGGGAATAATTACTATATCCAACGTTTCTCACATTTCATTCAGCCAAGTAGTACCGGAAAGTCAGGGATTGGTTTCGCAGTCGGTTTGGCAGAAAATTATTAATCTAACATAGGCCTGACTTATGATTGCTTTAAGTGTAAAAAAGCTCTGTAAACAGAGCGCGCTGGCATGCGTGTTGTCGCTGGCTGGGGAAAGCGCCTTTGCGGACGTTATTTACCAGGCTGGTTTTGATCAATTCGCCACCTCCGGCAGTGTTTCTGCCAGTTCTAGCAGCGCGACTTTGCGCGGCGGATCCGCTGATGCGGTCATTACCTCTCCTAACGTTGATGTCTCCTCGTTTGACGAGTTGAGCTTAACGGTTGATCGAACCACCTCCGGTTTGGATTTGGGTGAAACCTATTCTTTGGCAGTCTCTCTAGATGGCGGTTCTTTCGCCACTTTGGAATCTGCTCGCACCGCCAGCGGTATTGTCACTTTCCCGCTTAGCGAAGCCAGTTCCGCTGTGGTTCGCATTACCGTGGATGCCAGTAGCTTCTTTGATAGCACCTCAATAAACGGTTTGATGCTGGAAGGCACACCCGCAGATGGCGGTACCGGCGGCGGTGGCACAGGTGGCGGCGGTGGTGAACCGCAAGTCATTTTTACAGAGGATTTCTCATCGGGTTTGGGCGAATTTAACGCCGCGGGCAGCGTTTCCACCACCGGTGGCGATGCCTTGTTGCGCGATTCTGGCGCGAGCATTACTTCATCCGTTATTTCTACCTCGGGTGCCTCGGGTCTAACTCTGAATTTTGATGCCGCGACCGCCAATTTGGATAGTGGTGAAGGCGGCTTTGTCGAGTTGTCGGTAAACGGCGGGCCATTTAATACCATTTTCTCAACAACAGGTGGGTCGTCCAGCGAATCCGTAGCTCTGGCTGCTAGCGCAGAGAATGCCAATATTCAATTGCGTTTCCGTTTGGTGGCTTCAAACTTTTTCGAAACCTTTCGCGTCGATAACATCGAGTTGGTTTCCGGTTCGGGCGGTGGCGGTTCTGGTGGTATCGGTGGCGACGTTCCGGAAGTCGGCGATTTCGTTACCTTCGAATCCGGCCAGGTTCGTCCTCTGGCGTTGTCCAGTGATGGCAACCGTTTGTACGCCGTTAACACGCCAGACAACCGTGTAGAAGTGTTCGATGTGTCTGGTACCACTCCGGTATTGATCGAAAGTATTTTAGTGGGGCTTGAGCCTGTTGCTGTTAATCTTTTAAACGATGGCGAGCTGTGGGTGGTTAACCACCTGTCGGACAGCATCAGCATTGTGGATGTATCCCAGTCGCCTGCGCGTATCACCAATACCTTGCTTACCGCCGATGAGCCGCGCGATATTTTGTTTGCCGGCACCAGCAATCAATTCGCGTTTGTAACGGCAGCGCACCGTGGTCAGAACGCACCGTTCGATCCGCAATTGCAAACCGAAGGTATTGGTCGTGCGGATGTATGGGTATTTAGCACCGCTGATCAAGGTTCCAGTTTGGGTGGGGATCCGTTAACGATTCTCAATATGTTTGGCGACACCACTCGCGCATTGGCCCGTAACGCCAGCGGTTCGCGCGTTTACACGGCAGTATTTAACTCCGGTAACCGCTCCACTGTGTTAACGGATGATCGCGGTGATGGCGGTATCGATAAAGCGCCACCGTTTGCCAGTGCTGATGGTCAGGAGCAGCCCGAAACTTCTTTGATTGTGCAGTTTGATGGCCAAAACTGGGTTGACGGCGGCGACCCCACGCGCGGTGTTGCGCCGAGAACTTGGAACAGTCGAGTCAATCTGACTTTGCCGGATTACGACGTATTCACCATCGATGCCACCGGCACCCTGCCTAACGTTATTGGCGAAACGTCGGGCGTGGGCACTACCTTGTTCAACATGGCGGTTAACCCAAGCAATGGCAATGTGTACGTATCCAACCAAGAAGCTCTAAACCTCACGCGCTTCGAAGGTTTTGGTCAAAGCTCTACCACCGTTCGTGGCCACTTTGTGGAAAGCCGTATTACCGTTATCGATGGCAGCAATGTTGCACCTCGCCACCTCAACAAACACATTGATTACAGCACTTTCTTGGGATCTACCAGCGAGCGCGAGCGCGCCTTGGCAACTCCGCTGGAAATGGCCGTAACTAATGATGGTGATGAGCTTTATGTTGTGGCTATGGGCTCGGGTAAATTGGCTCGTTTCTCCACCAGCCAGTTGGAAAACGACTCCTTTACACCGTCTACTAACAGTCAGTTGGTGTTAACCGGCGGTGGTCCAACCGGTGTGGTGCTCGATGAAGATCGCAACCGCGCTTATGTACTAACCCGTTTCGATAATGGTATTTCTGTGGTTAACACGGCCAGTACCATGAGCGAAATTTCTCACGTCACCATGTTCAACCCCGAGCCGGCTATTGTGCAGGAAGGTCGTCGCTTTATGTACGATGCGGATTACACCTCTAGTCGTGGTGATTCGTCCTGTGCGGGTTGTCATATCTTTGGCGACCTCGACCACTTGGCGTGGGACTTGGGTAATCCAGACGAAGAGGTCGTGGATAGTCCGAATATTTACAACGAAAATATTCCTTTCTTTGGGCGCTTGGATGAATTCCATCCAATGAAAGGCCCGATGACCACGCAAAGCTTCCGCGGTATGGCCGGTAATGGTCCGCTGCACTGGCGTGGCGATCGTACTGGTGCCAGCGCTTCGTTTGGTGAACCTCTGGAAGAGCAGGCGTTTGAAGACTTTAACGTGGCTTTCGAAGGTTTGTTGGCTCGCTCCGCACCACTGACCGAAGCAGAAATGGACGCTTACGCTAAGTTTGCGCTGCAGCTTACTTACCCACCCAATCCTATTCGCAATTTGGATAACAGCAATACGCCGCGCCAGCAGCAAGCGTTGGATATTTACAACAATGTAACCTCCGACATCATTTCCACTTGTAATGGATGTCACCGTTTAAACCCTCAATTAGGTCAATTCGGTACCGATGGCACCATGGCGACTGAAGGTGCGGGCGTTGCAGAAGATATGAAAATTCCCCATCTTCGTAACATGTACCAAAAAGTGGGTATGTTTGCGGTGAACTCGCAGCTATCGCAATTCGATTTCCTCGGCCCACAAATTCGCGGTTTTGGATTCGATAACGCCGGTTCGCACGGAACCATATTCGACTTCCTGAGCGAAGAAGTGTTTACGCTCAACGATGCCGATACGCGCTTGGTTGAAGAATTATCGCTGGCTTTCCCATCCGAAATGAACCCCATTGTGGGCCAGCAGGTTACTGTTACACCACAAAATCGCAGCCGCAGCGATGTTGCCGGTCGTGTGAATTTGTTAGTGCAACAAGCCTTAGTGACCGACCCAGTACCAGAATGTGACCTAGTTGCTTCTACGGTATTAAATGGTACTCGCGTAGGTTGGGTAATGAACGAGCAGCAAACGTTTATCCCAAGCGATAGCGATCTAGATGCAACCAACCTGAGTGGATTATTGGATCAAGCCCAAACCGCCGGCGAATCAGTAACCTTTACCTGTACGCCTCCGGGCAATGGAACTCGAATCGGTGTGGATCGCGATGTGGATGGGAATTTTGATAACAACGGATAAATTGAGCTTAAAATACTCATAAAATAAAAAATAATCTTAATAGTAAGCCTAAAAAATTAAAATCCCGGTAGCGATACCTGGTTTTTTTATGGCCAAGGTAAGCTATTGTGCGTTAAATCTCAAAAAATCGCTAACGCGAGGTTGAGGTTGGCAATACTCATTGACGAAGGTTGTCCGATTGATATTCTGTATGGAGGTTTGTCAGCTAATGTCGATAAACCGACTTTAAGAGATTAAACTTTTCATTGATTCTATTGTTCTAGGTTAATTTTTATAAATGTTACTGTATTCAATACTGCCACTACTCTTGGTTTTAATATTCGTCAATCGGAAAAAGTTAAAAAGTAACAAATTTTACCGATTTAATGTTTTCAGCTTGAATGGATTTTTCTTTTTCTTTTACTATCCATTTCTTTTGTACAGTGTAAATGTGGTTGGTTTAGATAACCGAATTGGTGTAGTGGCCGCTGTGGTTGTTATTGTTATTATTGTGGGGGCTTGCTGGAGCCCATTGTTAGCTACCAAATCCTACCGGTTGTCTGTTTTTTTTGGGGCTCTATTTGGTGTAGGTTGTTTTGTTTACCTGGTTTTTAATGTGTTTGTACAAAATTATTTGGCAGGAGCTTTGGGTTATTACGCCGATAAATTGCCTAGTAAAGTAGAGTTTAGTAATCCTGATGAAATAATAGCTTTCGATGTGAATTCTGGATTGCACAGTATTTCGGTACCGAAAAGCTGGGATGAAAGAACGTTATCTGGTTATTATACCTATTTTGTTAAAAATAATGACAGTAAAGATACTGTGGAAGTTAGAGTTAGTTGCCACGATCCTAAAGCAATATCAATACCTTCTGCTTTTGAGTCCGCTGTGCAGTACCTGGCTTTTGATGGAGGAAGTATAAGTCTTAAACAATGCTATCGTGGGCAGGAATTTATACAGTGTATTGCTAAGGCTCATTTTCCATTGTCGAACGGCTCAATTCAGGCTCGATGGTCTATGTCTAAATACATAAACCATCAAGTAGGTATAACGCTGGATGTTATATTTTATGATGTAAATGAAATCAATAAACAAGAGGTCCAGTCAATTTTTGATTCAGCTATGCAAGTTAATAAGGCTGTTGGGCAATACTATTGTGGAACGCCTTCGGCTTGGTTGTGATTAAATTAACTTGGTTTGACTTGTAAGAGATTAAATTCTTCATGAGTTTTATCCAACCTCTGCGATAATGTTTTTTGCTGCCTTACATTGCCAGTTTTTTAATCCACTTTCTTCGGCGGACAGTTTAAGCAACATATACCTTTGATTTGGTGAGGCGCTTGATATTGCGTTCCAGGCGAAATAAGCGTTTGACGTTTCTCCTATGTCCTCTTTAAGATTTTCTGATAACCAAAAATATTTCTCCGCGCTGGATAGATCCTGGTAATTTTCTTTAATTTCTAATTCCTGAAATTTCTGACATAGGATGTTAAAATCATTGCTTTTTTGGGAGCAGCTCTGAATAAACAGTATTGCTACTATTAAGAAAATTCTAGAGTTAATTGTTATGGATAAATAACTTCCCATTTATATCCTCCGTTATTAGATGCTTGCAATGGATGTTTGGGGCGATAAATTTTTAAGTAAGAATTTGGGGTGAAGTCACTCACTAATTTTCCTCTGGCATCTTTCATGTAACACCAAATGCCTGATGTAGCTTGCCAGGCAGTTCCGCCTTTTCTAGCGATGCTCATGGCTATTGATAACGGTGGTGCAAAGCCTTTGTTGGAACAAGTTTCTATAAAAGCGCGATATTTTGGAGCTTCTTTTTTTCTTACTGCATTTAACTTTTTATTCAGGTCATCGTCAATGATTGCTTTAAAGGTGCCAACGATTGCAGACGCTGGTGTACTAATAAAACCCGTTGCGTAAATTCCAATATCCACAGAGCTCGGTACACTTCCATCAACTGCATGATTTAATGCCCATGTGGCTGGAGTAACTATATTCCCGGCTACGTTGTTACCAAGTTCACTAAATCCTATGCTCGCTATTACTCCTGATGTGTTTTGAACTACATTTTTATTGTCCCGGATTGCTTCTGTCACAGTCATTGTAATTTGTTCCTATTTAAGTTTTAGGTGGGTGTATGATAAAGGGTTAAAGGTTAATGAGCTTGGCTGAGCGAATAAACTGAGAAGTAAGTCACATACATTTTGGAGGGTTCAGTTTTTATTGATAGTGCCAAGTGTTACAAGTTAATACTTTAGTGTTAAAAAAGTATGTAATTTTTTGTGGGGTTTTCTTTGAAAAATAGATGGTCTTGGCTCTTGGCTCTTGGAGGTTGGGTTGGCGCTGGCATGTTTGTAGATAATAAAGCATTGGGGTTTTGTTGGTGTGTTTTTTGATTTTTTCCTTAGCCGATAACATTACTTTATTTTGGCTATAAAATGATGGTTTTTAGTATTGTAAAGATTCTAAATTCTGGTGGAGAGTTTTGTGGATTTTATTGTTTTTGATGCAGCCAAATTTAAATACTGATATAAATATTGTGCTGTAGTGCAACCTTATCCCCGTTTACTTTTTATGTCTCGTCGTTCCTCTAGTCTTGTAGCTGTTTTATTCTAAATCTTTTAAGTTTTGGTGTTGACGCTAGAGTGTTGCTATGGCGCCTAATGTTACTTTCTATCCTTTTAAATTTGTAGCTACTGTTGCTCTAACGTATTCTGATTTTACCTTGGTTTCATTTCTGATATTCATGATGTGTATATTTCAGTATTAGTTGGCGAGAGTCGTTTTTTGTTGTGATTTGCTAACAAACATAATGTTTTAAGTGACAATGGTAATTTTAATGAATGATCGTTTTGGTTGGAGGGTTCTTTAGATTTTATAAATATTATTGCGTAAATTTATGTAATTGATTTTATAAAAAATACTTGTATCTATAAATGACGTTTGTCGGTGGGGGACAAACGAAATTTTGTGTGCTTCACAAATCGTTTGCTTGGTTTCATTGTTTTGTTGTTTATCAAATTAACTTTTTTTATGTTTGGCTCCGCCATTTGAGGTACCGTGAAATAAGGATTTGTTTCGTTGACGGTGTGGCTGATTTTGTCTAGGTCATTCGGTTTGTTTTTTCTGAAAATAACCGGGTTTTGATTCTAAAAATTCAATTCTATAGATCGCGTAAAACAGTTAACTGCTGAGCCAAAATTAATTGGTTTAGTGACATTTAATGATGTTTTGCGTTGCACCAATCCACTGGTTAGTAAGATAAAAATACTTAAAAACCGGTGATTTGTGCCGACAAACCTCCTGATTACATCAGAGGGGCTCAAATAATTTACAATAGGCCAAACTATGAAAACCGTAAATTTCCGAAAGATTAGCAAGACGGGCATGGCTGCGTGTGTGTTGTCGCTCGCTGCGGGATCCGCAAGTGCCGATGTCGTCTACGATGCAAGATTTAATGATTTTTCCAACACCGGCGAGCGAATTTTAACGCCGCTAAGCGCAAGTTTATTTGGCGGAGGCGAAATTACTCCCACCATTGCGTCTCCCACCATCGACACTCGCTTTTACGATAATTTAAGTCTCACTATTAATCGCACCACCTTTGGCTTTATCAATTCTGGCGAAGGCTACACCCTATCTGTCTCGCTCGACGGCGGACCGTTTACCGAGCTGGAGTCGCCGCGTTTTGCTTCTGGCGATCGAACGTTTCAGTTAGGTGATGCAGATTCGGTGGATGTGCGTTTATCGTTTGTGGGCAGTAATGCTCTTGAGAGCGTTTTAATCGATGATTTAGTGATTGAAGGCAGCGCCGTTGCCCCGAGCGGGCCCACGGGTGATGTTCCCGCCGCTGGTGATTTTATCACTTTTGAGTCTGGCCAAGTGCGCCCACTGGCGTTGTCTTCCGATGGCACTCGTTTGTACGCCGTGAATACGCCGGATAACCGCGTCGAAGTATTCGATGTAACTGGTACTACACCGGTGCTAATCGATAGCGTATTGGTGGGATTGGAGCCGGTTGCTGTCAATCTACTTAACGATGGTGAGCTGTGGGTGGTTAACCACCTATCGGACAGCATCAGTATTGTGGATGTATCTATCAACCCGGCACGAATTAAAAACACCTTATTAACCGCCGATGAGCCGCGCGATATTGTTTTTGCCGGTAAAAACGATGAATTTGCGTTTGTTACTGCCGCTCATCGCGGGCAAAATGCGCCGTTCGAGCCTGAGCTACAAACCCCCGGCATCGGCCGCGCCGATGTTTGGGTTTTTAACTCAGCGGATCAAGGCACAGGCTTGGGCGGCGAGCCCTTAACCATCCTCAATATGTTTGGTGATACCACTCGTGGTTTGGCTCGCAACGCCGACGGTACCAAGGTTTATACTGCAGTATTTAATTCCGGTAACAAAACCACCGTACTCACCGACGACCGAGGCGAAGGTAGCATTAATAAACCCACGCCCACGGCGAGCATTGATGGCGAAGAAGCACCAGAAACCGCATTGATTGTTCAATTCGATGGGGAAAATTGGGTGGACGATGGCGACCCCGTTCGCGGCGTTGCGCCGCAAATTTGGAATGATCGCGTTAATTTAGAGTTGCCCGACCTAGACGTATTTACCATTGATGCGACGGGTTCGGTACCTGCGGTTGTGGATCAAATTCCGGGGGTGGGCACGACCTTGTTTAATTTGGCCGTAAACCCGGTTAACGACAATGTTTATGTCTCCAACCAAGAAGCGTTAAACCTCACTCGTTTTGAAGGCCACGGTTTGGCTTCCACTACCGTTCGGGGCCATTTTGTGGAGAGCCGTATTACTGTAATTAACGGCGATGATGTTGCACCGCGCCATTTGAATAAACACCTCGACTACAGCACCGAGCTTGGCACCGACAGCGAGCGTGCTCGCTCATTGGCAACGCCCTTAGAAATGGCCGTGAGTGCTAATGGTCAGGAGTTGTACATGGTGGCTTTAGGCTCCAATAAGTTAGCGCGTTTTAATACCAGCGAGCTGGAAAACGACACCTTTGTGCCAAATACCGCCAGCCAATTAACGCTTACCGGCGGTGGTCCGACCGGCGTTGTTTTGGATGAAGCTCGCGATCGCGCCTACGTATTAACCCGTTTCGACAATGGTATTTCTGTGGTTAACACCGGCACCGCACTCAGCGAAGCGGCTCACGTTACTATGTTCAACCCAGAGCCAGAGATTGTGCAGCAAGGTCGTCGCTTTATGTACGACGCCGATTTAACGTCGAGCCGGGGCGACTCCTCCTGTGCGGCTTGTCACGTATTCGGCGATGTCGACCACCTGGCGTGGGATTTGGGTAATCCCGACGAAGAAGTGGCGCTTAGCCCGAACCTTTACAACTCCAATATTCTGGAAATTCCCTTGCTCAACGAGCGAATCGAAGAGTTCCACCCCATGAAAGGCCCAATGACCACGCAAAGTTTCCGTGGTATGAAAGGCAATGGTCCTTTGCACTGGCGGGGCGATCGTACCGGTGTTACTGCCGATGCGGACGAAACTCTGGAAGAGCAAGCGTTTGAAGACTTTAACGTGGCGTTCACCGGTTTGTTGGGGCGTGCTAATCAGTTAACCGAAGAGCAAATGGATGCCTACGCTAAATTCGCCCTGGAATTAACCTATCCGCCTAATCCAATTACTAATTTGGACAACAGCTTAACGCCGCGTCAGGCTCAAGCGATGGATGTTTACATGAACAAAAATGCCGACATCCTCACCACCTGTAACGGTTGTCACCGCTTAAACCCAATTGCCGGCCATTTTGGAACCGATGGCACCATGGCAACGGAAGGTATGGGCGTAGAGGAAGACTTTAAAATTCCGCATTTGCGTAACATGTACCAAAAAGTGGGAATGTTCGCTACCAACTCACAATTGGAAGACTTCCCGTTCATGGGCCCGCAAATTCGAGGTTTTGGTTTCGATAATGCGGGAGCGCACGGCACGGTCTTCGACTTCTTGAGCGAAGACGTATTTATCCTAAACGATGCCGATACCCGTTTGGTGGAAGAATTATCGTTGGCCTTCCCATCGGAGATGAATCCGATTGTTGGTCAGCAAGTAACGGTAACGCCCGCTAACCGCTCTAACACTGACGTTATCGGGCGTGTAAATTTATTGGTGGAGCGTGCGACAGTAACTTTGCCGCGCGAGGAGTGTGACCTAGTGGCGAGCTCGGTTGTTGGTGGCCAGGCTAAAGGTTGGGTAATGACTGATCTTCAATCCTTTATCTCCAGCAATGCCAACGAGTCTCCACTGGATCTAGCCGGATTACTAGCTATCGCTGAAAGCGACTCGGTAACCTTTACGTGTACTCCTCCTGGAAATGGCACTCGTATCGGTGTGGATCGCGATTTGGACGGTGTATTTAACGGTAACAGTTAAAGCCCGTTGAGCATAAAACTACTAACTTACGATTAGTGAGTTAACACCTTAAAGCCTCCTGGTGGTAACACTGGGAGGTTTTTTTATGGCAAAACATTGGTAGAAACCTCTGAGTTAATCAGAGTTTCCAGTAGTTGGTGACGGTTTTTACTCAAGGGTGGGGGGACTGTGCATTGGTGTTTAATGTTACCTTCAAAAAAATTAACCCCCGCGCATTAGTGGTGTTTTCGGCAGTAATTTGAATTGTTGTAATGTTTGTAAACGCCTTTTATGTTGCACGATTATTCGGGTCTCTGATGGCTAAAGGGCACAATTTTGTATTTTGCTTGTACAACAAAAGTCGTTGCACCTACCATCGATGACGGACCGAGTAAACATACATTACCCTTTTTAAAATTACTAAAAGACTACGACGCCGGTGCAACTTTTTTTGTTTTTGGTGAGTATGTAGGTCAACGTAGTGCCCAACAGATACTCGATTAAGGCAGCGAGTTAGGAAATCATATGCTAAAAGATGAATCCGCAACGAGCGTAAGCAAGGAGGAACTTCAACAAAGCATTGCAAAAACTGACCAAATGCTGAGCCAGTTTCAAAAAACTCAATGGTTTAGACCCGGGCAAGGCCAAGTTAATGAGTGGGTTTTAAGCGCGATCGAACCGTACAACGACCGAATCCTACAACGACCGATTAACGTTAGCCGATGTGAATCCCTTCGACCATTTTATTTCGTCGGCAAGTTTCAGCACTTGGTTTATAAAAATAATATAGGAACCTGGGTCTGTGATTGCTCTTCACGAAAACGGTAATCGTGGTCAGCGAACACGAAACACACTGGCTGCAGTCTTACCAGAATTAGTCGCCGAAGGGTACAGTGCTAAATCGTTGTCTGATGCATCTCTGTCTCAGGGATGTCATGCCGCTCATGTGTATCGTTAACTGATTAGTTTGTTTGTCGGTGTGGTTTACTTCCGGGGTTGGAGTGTTGTTTTTTCGGTAGATTCTTATGTTGTTTTGTGTGTCATTTTATTAAAAAGCGCTTCTAATTTATTGCGATAGACAAATACCGCTTCAAAAAAGTATAAAAAAGCGACGATGAATAATGAATTGTGGGACAAGTAGGCCGGGGTCGTTGATCTTTACACAGGGTTGATTATAAAAGTTTGATAAAAACGTATACTATTAAACTAATGCGTGCATTATTTTTAAAAAGGTGTACTAATTAACCTGTTTTCTATAGGCATTGACTATAGGTTTTCGATTCACGATCTTGTGAATTATATATAACAAGTTAATCAAAGTGGCTGATCGTCCAGATTATTGAAGCGATAGCACAGGTTTTGATGTAAGCACACAGGCCATATAAGGCGGATTTTTCTGGATTGTCAGCGACGTAAGATTTGGCAGATTTATTGACTGCTTTTTATTACGAAAAACTCAGTTCCGCCTATACTTGAGTTCTATAGAGATCGTTGAACTAGAAAATATTTAAATAGCGCCACGTTTAATTTAGAAGTTGTTAATTTATTTGCGTTTATACCAGAGAGCTTAAGGAAAGCTGGAATGGGTTACCGGACCTTTGATCAACCTTCTGTAGAGAATCTTAAATCCATAATGGGAGAAGATTTTAAACAGATTTATCGAGTTTATGCTCGCGATTCTCAATCTCGTATGGAGCAACTTGAGCAACAGTTGTCCGGTCGGTCAGTTGATTTTGAGAAGGTGCGATTGTTAGCCCACAGCCTTAAAGGTAGCAGCAGCAACGTGGGTGCCTTAAAAATGGCAGACCTGTGCTATCAATTAGAACGTATGGCGATGGAAGAAACCATTTCTACAACTTTTTTTCCAGAAATTAAGAGCCATTACAGTCAGGTAAAAAGCGAATTGGAAGGTATTTTGTCGGCTACTTTGTAGCCGACTTCAGTTGGTTACTTGGTTGATGCTAATGTGTATTAAAATATTCGTTGCCAGTAGTTTTTGTAAGAAAATATAGCAACCTCTAAATATTTATCGGTTTTTATCGGTTTTTATCGTTTTACCCCGTCCAGTTGCGATGCGCTGATTCGCATTATTTCATTCCCTCGCTGCTTGGTTTAGTGATTCGTTGGCACCGACATTGCTCTTTCTCCCGTCAACGGGCCGTGCCTCATGTTTGCGGCCATTTTATTCCTCAAATACTGTGTCTATTTTTCAATGGTGGCAATATTGCTGCTTTGATAAGGCGACTAGAGTTGGGGTTAGGTAATAGTTTGCCGGCTGTGAATCATCACGGCAGTCGTATTCCGGGAGCACTTTGTAATGTCGTCACCGTCTGGCTTTTTATCACCGTTAGAGCCAAAAAATGTATCTTCTTCTTCGGGTTTTCAATCTGGTCCGCCTAAAGAGGAGGTATCAAATAATGAGCGTGAGAGTTTCCGCAGTTATTACGATGAAGCCTCGTCGGCCCATAACGACAAGAACCAATCTAAGCGGGAGGCTGTACAAAGCGATGCTAAGGGGACGGAAACAAACTCCAGCGGAACAATCGACAGGGGAGTATCAGGCGAAGCGGGGCTGAGTGAAGATGCATCAGATGAAGCCCTTTTAGCTGAGGATTCTTTAAGTAAAGAATTACTGGCGGAGCCAAACCAACTCTTGCATTTGGGTGCCTCTGCGCAGATTGGTTCTACCGCTGAGTCATTCGGTAATGGCGTTGGTTTAAGTGATTCAGTCGCTTTAACAAATAATAGTCAAGCGCAAGCCTTGCTGCTCGGCAGCGTTAACCTTGCCAATCTTCCCGGCCAAAGCTCTCAATCAATAATTACCGAGTATGCAGCGAGCGCAACCAACGGTGCACTTACTACGCTTTCCCAAACTGTATCGGCAATTAACTCGGATACACTGTTTAAAACAGGCAATTTATCCTCAGATTTACTGTCTGGCCAATTTAGCCAGTTATTCAAAAATTCCTTAAATGCTGACGGCAGTGCAATCAACACAAAATTATTGACGGGATTAAATATTACTCCAATTGCTGAGGCACCATTAAATTCAAGCTCTTTAGAGGTTGGGGCAACCAACGCTTTGGTATCGTCATTGTCACAGCTCAATGCGGTTGCCGATGTTAGATTAAATACGGCTAATATTTCGCAATTGGCTACCTACAGTGCTGTGGGCACGGCCTCTTGGGGTAATGAGGTCGCCGAAAAAGTCATGTGGATGGCAAGCCAGGGTTTATCGGAAGCAGAAATTCAATTGGATCCACCAGAGCTGGGTCCTTTGCAGGCAAGGGTGGTGGTTAACCAGGACCAAGCACAAGTTGTGTTTAACAGTCATTCTGCGCAAGTGCGCGAAGCTTTGGATCAGCAAGCCGCTCGATTGCGTGAAATGTTTGCTGGTGAGGGGCTCAACTTGGTTGATGTGGATGTCTCCGACCAATCGTTTAACGGCCAACAAGAGACTCAAGGCGACTCTGCACATAAAACCACTACAGATATCAACGAGCTGCTGGAGGTTGATGAACAAGAAATTGGCAATCAGCCCATTTCAGTGAGTCAATTTCTTGTCGATCAATTTGTCTGACCAATAACTGAGTAAAAACGAATACTGTAAAACCAGGGCCTGTTAAATTGTAATTAACGGGCTGCTGGCTACTACTTTTGTTAAAAATACTTTTCCTACCAATCGTGTAATTTGTCGCGAATTTTCCTAAGTTTACCTAAAAAGCCAACGCGCCCTCATGGCATAGTCATTGCTCACCTAGTGTTTATAACCCTTTTCGTTAAAGAATTGACGAGTTTTTGACATGGCTGAAGAGGAACAAG
The DNA here is from genome assembly GCA_964342265.1 of uncultured Cellvibrionaceae bacterium. GTDB lineage: Bacteria > Pseudomonadota > Gammaproteobacteria > Pseudomonadales > Cellvibrionaceae > Halioxenophilus. Next base: position 15,264 of record CAYFFE010000071.1, read on the forward strand.
AAGAAGGCTCCGGCGGCAAAGGTAAACTCATGCTGCTGGTGGTTGTGGGCTTGCTACTGGTATTGATTTCCATTGGCGGAACCGTGGCGGTGCTGATGATTTTTAATGATGAACCGGAAGAAGTTGTTGACGAAGAATCATCGGAAATGCCGGACGAGTCAGTACCGCAAAGCAAATCGCCGGCGGTTTATTTTCCGATTAAACCGCCTATATTACTTACGTACAGCGATAAAGGGCGGCAGCGTTATGCTCAGATAGAGCTTACTTTACTGGCTCGTAAACAGTCTGTCGTTAAAGAGGTTGAACTGCATTCGTCCAGAATTCGCAATGATTTAATCCTGGTGTTTAGCGGGTTTGAGTTTCACGAAATTCAAACAGCCGAAGGCAAAGAGTTAATGCGACAACAGGCGTTGAGCACCGTGCAAAATATTCTAAATGAAGAGATGGGCGAGCCTGGTGTGGAACAAATATTATTTACTAATTTGGTAATGCAATAACTGTAAAAGGACAATACTTTGCAGGATTTATTATCACAAGACGAAATTGATGCGTTATTGCACGGAGTCGACGAAGGTGACATCGAAGTCGACTCGGATTCAGAACCGGGCGTTGCTAAAAACTACGATCTAACCAGTCAAGATCGTATTGTACGCGGTCGCATGCCGACGCTGGAAATGATTAACGAGCGCTTCGCCCGCTATACACGCATTAGTATGTTCAATTTATTGCGCAGAACCGCTGATGTGTCGGTGGGTGGTGTGCAAATTCAAAAATTTGGTGAATACGTTCATACCTTATACGTGCCCACCAGTTTAAACATGGTGAAATTCCGGCCTCTGCGCGGCACGGCGTTGGTTATCTTGGACGCAAAGCTGGTATTTAAACTGGTCGATAATTTTTTTGGCGGAGACGGTCGCCACGCCAAAATCGAAGGTCGGGAATTTACGCCTACCGAATTACGTGTGGTGCAAATGGTTTTGGAGCAGGCGTTTATCGATTTATCCGAGGCTTGGAAAGCGGTATTACCCTTGGAGTTTGAGTTTATTAATTCTGAGGTTAATCCCTCCATGGCTAATATTGTTAGCCCCAGCGAAGTGGTGGTGGTGAGCACTTTTCATATTGAATTGGACGGTGGCGGTGGCGAATTACACATTACCATTCCTTATTCGACCATCGAGCCCATAAGAGAAATGCTCGACGCAGGCTTGCAAAGCGACAGCGACGAACGCGATGAGCGATGGATCGTCGCATTGCGAGAAGATGTTATGGAAGCTGTGGTCGAACTGGAGTGTGAAATTGTCAATACAGAAATAAAATTAAGGGACATTGTCGGTTTAAAAAAGGGCGATGTTATTCCAATCGATATGCCGCCACACCATGTTATTACAGCTAATCAGGTACCCATGTTTCGATCAATCATGGGGCAATATCAAGGTAATTTAGCGTTAAAAGTACTCAATTTTGTTGAGCGACCTTACCACGCCGAAAAAACAACCATACCTAAACTCGTTTCCATGAAAAAAGACGAACCCACCGAATCATCAGGTGAAGCCAATGAGTGAAGAAGACGATAAAGACGTACAGGACGAATCTGTCGATCAGGATTCCATGGCCGACGAATGGGCTGCGGCTATGGCCGAACAGGATACCACTGAAGAAGCCGATACAAATACGGTGGTAGAAGAGGCGGAGTCGATTGGGTTGGACGAATTTAATAAACCGGATAGCACTACCTCCAATCCCGATATCGACGTTATTTTGGATATTCCCGTTACCATTTCCATGCAGGTGGGCAGTACTTCCATCAGTATTCGCAATTTATTACAGCTCAACCAAGGCTCAGTGATTGAATTGGATCGTCTCGCTGGAGAACCGTTGGATGTTTTGGTTAACGGAACACTAATAGCCCATGGCGAAGTGGTTGTAGTCAATGAGAAATTTGGTATTCGAATGACTGATGTTATTAGCCCCAGTGAACGTATCAAACGTTTAAAATAACGCGATAACCCAGGGTACATAAAAAATGGCCTTTAGATCGATATTTTTAAAAATTTCAGTTTTTTTAGGATTGGCTTTTTGGGGATCAATTGTAAGTGCGCAATCATCCGCAAATGAGGTCGCCGGTGGTCAACAATTGTTTCAAGTATTTTGGGGCTTGGCATTGGTAGTTGTGTTAATTCTGGGTTTGGCATGGGTTTTAAAGTGGTCTAATAGAATTGCCGGAATTAATCGAAAAAAAATAATTACCGTTGTTAGTCAATCGCCAGTGGGTGTTAAAGAAAAACTGGCTGTTGTTGAGGTGGGCGACAAACACCTTTTGTTAGGATTAACACCCAATAATATTTCACTGTTGCACACATTTGAGAAAGGCGAATTATCTATTGACGAGCCGAGCCATCACGAATCTGCAGTAAAAGCCAACCAAAATCCTGCTTTGGATTACAGTAAAACCTTTCAAGAAGTGCTTCGCAAACTATCGACACGGAGTCAATAGTTATGACTAAAGCGGCTATGCAAGCAATACGTTTATGGCTATTGGTCATCGTGCTTGGTTTTTCAGCAATTACTGGTGCGCAATCGCAATCCAGCTCCGAAGTTACGAGCAGTAACGGTCAAACCACTGAATCCAGTTTGGCTCAAAGCGAGGAATTCTTACCGCTCGAAAAACTGCCCGGCTTGTCGGCCATGACGGTAACTACCAATCCAGACGGGTCGCAAGAATATACCGTTACTCTGCAAATTTTAGCCATCATGACGGCGCTAACGTTCTTGCCCGCCATTCTCATGATGATGACATCCTTTACGAGAATTATTATTGTTTTTGCCATTTTGAGGCAAGCTTTGGGGTTGCAGCAATCGCCGTCGAATCAAATTTTAATCGGTTTATCGTTATTTTTAACGTTATTTATTATGTCGCCGGTTTTTATGACCATTAACGAACAGGCAATAACGCCGTATATTAATGAAGACATCTCATCGCGTGAAGCCTTGGCCAATGTGGCCAAGCCTATGCACGATTTTATGATGAGCCAAACCCGCGAAACCGATATAAAACTGTTCATGGATATCGGTGATTACGAAGCTGTGGATACACCAGACGATGTTCCATTTGTGGTTTTGATTCCCGCATTCGTGACCAGTGAGTTAAAAACGGCTTTCCAAATTGGCTTTATTATTTTTATACCCTTTTTAGTTATCGATATTGTTGTGGCGTCCGTTTTAATGGCAATGGGTATGATGATGTTGTCACCATTAATTATTTCGCTACCTTTTAAAATTATGCTGTTTGTATTGGTGGATGGCTGGTCGTTGGTTATCGGCAGTTTGGCGGCAAGTTTCGGATTATAGAGGTTTTATTATGACCCCCGAAGTGGTGATGGATTTATTTGGCAGTGCATTTTTACTCACCGTAATCATGGTTTCTGTCATTGTTGGGCCCAGTTTGGTTGTTGGCTTAATGGTGAGTACGTTCCAAGCGGCCACCCAAATTAACGAACAAACATTAAGTTTTTTGCCTCGTTTATTAATTACCCTCATTACCATTATGTTAGCCGGTAGCTGGTTATTAACCAAATTGATGGATTTATTTACTCGGCTCATTACCAGTGTGCCCAATTTAATCGGTTAAATCATGCTAGAGCTTACTGAAGCTCAGATTTCACAATTTATTGGCAGTCACGTTTGGCCGCTGATGCGCATTGCCGCGTTTTTATTGGCTGCCCCTTTATTTGGGGCGCA
>CAYFFE010000072.1:0-18837 GCA_964342265.1 uncultured Cellvibrionaceae bacterium
CCCACGTTGCGCGAAATCGACATGTTGTTGTCGTTGAGCACTACCAACATATCGGATTTTAAGTGGGAAATGTGGTTTAGGGCTTCAAAGGCCATGCCGGCGGTCATGGCGCCGTCGCCAATAACGGCCACTAACTGTCGATCCGACTCCAGCATATCGCTGCCCACGGCCATGCCCAGAGCTGCGCTGAGCGAGGTGCTGGAATGACCGACGCCAAAGGTGTCGTAGGGGCTTTCGGCTCGCTTGGGAAAACCCGCCAGGCCACCCATTTGGCGGATGCTGTGCATTTGCTCGCGGCGTTCGGTAAGAATTTTGTGCGGGTAGGTTTGATGACCCACATCCCACACCAGGCGATCTTCGGGGGTGTTGTAAATGTAGTGCAGGGCGATGGTTAGCTCCACCACGCCGAGCCCAGCGCCAAAATGTCCGCCGGTTTTGCCCACGGAATAGAGTAAATACTCGCGCAGTTGCGCCGCCAGCTCCGGCAGTTGCTCTTCCTCAAGGGCGCGCAAATCGGCAGGGCAGTGAATGCTGTCGAGTAGGGGCGTGTCCGGTCTGTGGTGAGGTATTTCTGTGAGCATTGCAATCGCGCTTTAAACAGTCAAGCGGGGTATTTTACCGAGCCTTACGGTGAATAACTACACTTACTGTGTGATCTTATGACATTTTCGTTGCTGGCCTATCCTGCCTCTAGTTGAGCAATTCGGCTATGTATTTTTCGAACATAGGCTTTTGGTTGTTCTGTGGGCAGTATCAACGGCGTTTAGTTTCGATTAATTATTCCGATAACGAAACCGTGCTTGTCGACGAAACCGCACATGGCCGCGCGCCTGCTAGTAACCGCGATTGACAATGTAGCCGGAGATATGGCGCAGATTATCTGCCCGATAATCGAACGTGGCCAGTGCGTCCAGTGCTTGGCGATGCAGCTCCTGAGCATAGGCTTTTGCCTGTTCCAAGCCCAGCAGTGAGACAAACGTGGGTTTATTGCGAGCGGCGTCTGCGCCTTGGGTTTTGCCCAAGGTTTGTGTATCAACCGTTACGTCTAAAACGTCATCTTGGACCTGAAACGCCAAACCCACCAATTCCGCATAGCGACTGAGACTGGCCAGGGCGGCCTCATCGGCACCGCCGGCCCATGCGCCCATGCGCACGCTGGCATTAATCAAAGCGCCGGTTTTAAGCCTGTGCATGGTTTCTAAGTCGGCGAGGGTAAGGTCGCGGTCTACGGCGTTTAAGTCGATCGCCTGGCCGAGCACCATACCTTGGCTGCCGGCGGCCTCAGCCAACTCGCGAATCAGTTGCACGCGAGTGAAGTCGTCCAGGTTTAGACTGGGATGGCTAAGAATACGAAACGCTTCGGCTTGAAGTGCATCGCCGGCAAGAATAGCGTTGGCCTCGCCATAAGCGATATGGCAACTGGGACGGCCGCGCCGTAAATCATCGTCGTCCATGGCCGGCAGATCATCGTGGATTAAGCTGTAAGCGTGGACGCACTCGATGGCGCAAACAATTGCGTCGAGGATTTCGCTATCGCTGTCTTGTAGAGACTCCGCCGCCGCAATCGCCAACAGGGAACGCACTCGCTTGCCGCCGTTCATGGCGCTGTAGCGCATGGCCTCCATGAGCTTAACCTGATCAAATTGAGACGGGCTAAGCCAATGATCTAAGGCCAATTCAACACGGGCCTGACTGTGTTTAATAAATTGCTGAAACACTCTGAGTTTGTCCTAATTCGCAGGTTTGGATTTTCTGGCTCGAAGCGGGAGAGGGTGCCCGAGTATTGTTAACACCCGGTGATTGAATAATGAATAACAACGATAACGGGTGAGTAATTAAACGAAGTGGTTGCTTGGCGTTAAAGCTAACGATGTCAGCAAAATACCTCAGCAAAAGTCATGGCTGTGCCGGCCATTTGGCTCTGGCTTATCGCAAAACTGGGCCATTGAATAACTCGTAAATCGAGCCATTGCCGTTAGGCTTCGGGTGGTTCGTCCGGATCAAAATCTTCCAGGCTCAACTGCCCCTGTTCCTGTACCAGTTTTTGGACTTTTTGCTCGGCATCACTCAATCGCTGCTGGCATTCACGCGTTAGTTTTACACCCTGCTCAAAGGCTTTTAATGAGGCATCCAGCGACAGGTCGCCAGATTCCAATTGCTCTATTAAAGATTCTAATTCCGTTAAGGCGGATTCAAAGTCGGTGTGCTTTTTTCGCGCGCCCATAACTACTCCCCTTTTTATGATAGATCGAACAGTACCTAAGGCCCGAGTCCGGGTCAATTACCTGGGTCGCAGTGTGATATTCCGACACAGGCGCAAATATATTAACCCGCTCTTAATGAGGTGATTGTCACGCCCAAAAATTGGCGTTAAAGAAAACCAAAATCTTGCCGAGGCGAAAGCTAGCGTTAAGAGTTGCCTATGCTCGTCTACACTCAATGCATCTCATCCTAATGATTTACGGTCATTGGCCGAAGGTTACAGTTAGGTGGTATCGCATTAGTTGATACACGTTGATCGATAAAAGGAGCACAGTGTGGATCTAGCAACGATAGTCGGTCTTCTGGGTGCGATGGGGTTGATTGTTGTCACCATGTTGATGAGCGGCTCTTTAGCCATGTTTATCAACGTCCCATCACTCGTGATCGTCGTCGGTGGCAGCATCTTTGCGGTGATGGCCAAATTTGGTCTCGGCCAGTTTTTGGGTGCGGTTAAAGTGGCCGGTAAAAGCTTCTCCAGCAAAATTGATAATCCCGCCGATTTAATCGACGAGATTGTTGATCTGGCCGACGCCGCTCGCAAAGGTGGCTTGCTCTCGCTGGAGGGGAAAGAAGTCAGCAGCGACTTTTTGCAAAAGGGCATTCAGTTGCTGGTGGATGGCCATGATCCGGACGTAGTAAAAACACTGCTCTCCAAAGATCGCACGCTGGCCGAAGAGCGCCACGCCAACGGCGCCAAGATTTTTACCTCGTTAACGAGTGTGGCACCGGCGATGGGCATGATCGGCACCCTTATTGGCTTGGTGGCTATGCTGGCCAACATGGACGACCCCAAATCCATTGGCCCGGCCATGGCGGTAGCGCTGCTAACCACCCTCTACGGAGCAGTTTTGGCCAATGCTCTGACCGAACCGATCGCCGACAAGCTGGCATTGCGCGCCGCCGAAGAGGCGATGATTAAAAACCTGGTGATTGATGCACTGCTCGCCATTCAGGCGGGACAAAACCCGCGTGTCATCGACAGCATGCTGCGCACCTATCTGCCAGAGAGCAAGCGCGAAACCGAAGCTGATGTGGCGTAATCGCGGAGGGCACGGCAGCCATGAATGATGATGAAGAGCACAAGTGCGATTGTAAGCCGGGGCTACCCTCCTGGATGGGCACGTTTGCGGATTTAATGTCGCTGCTGATGTGCTTTTTTGTGCTGTTGTTGTCGTTTTCGGAAATGGACGCGCAGAAGTTCAAGCGTTTGGCGGGGTCGCTGGCCCAGGCTTTTGGTGTGCAAAACCAAATTAAAGTAGATGATCCGCCCAAAGGTACCAGCATCATTGCTCAAGAATTCAGCCCGGCCATTCCCGAGCCCACGCCCATCAACGAAATCTTTCAGCGTACCGACGATTTCACCGAGATGAGCCTTGAAGTTAATTGCCAAATGGAGCACGACATTGAGCAGGGCGATATCGACTTGGACGCCGGTGTTAAAACACGCATCAAGGAAGAGCTGGAACAACTGATCGAACAGGCCGAAACCAAAGCCCAAGACGACGCCACCGATCTGGCCAAGGCTTTGCAAAACCAGATTATCAAGGGCGAAGTGGAGGTCGAAACTCACGGTCGCAACATCATCATTCGTATTCGTGAGAAGGGCGCATTTCAGTCTGGTTCGGCAAAATTGGCCGACGACTACTACGATGTAATAGAGGAAGTGCGCGAAGTGCTGAAAGACACCGAGGGCACCATCTCTGTGGAAGGGCACACCGACGACCTACCCATTAGCACGGCCCGATTTCGCTCCAACTTTGAGTTGTCGTCGTCCCGGGCGGTCTCGGTGGCGATGGAGCTGATGCGCGATGACGTATTGGATCAACAGCGTTTCGAAGTCACCGGCTTTGCCGACACCCGACCGCTGGTGGCCAACAGTTCTCCCGAAGGACGAGCGCGCAATCGCCGCGTAGAAATCGTTGTGCGCCAAAATCTGGCCGATGAGCTGTCGGATGAAGACAAGCAACTGCTGCAAGAAGATGGCAGCGACATACTTCGAGAACTGGATTTGGACCCAGAATACCTATTTGAGCTACGCCCCGAAGAAATTTTTTAAGATCAGCAGGAAGCCCCATGAGTGACGACAGACGACGTTTTTTTCGCATTGATGACCATATCGGTATCGCCTATCAGGTGGTGGACGAAAATGAGCTGATTGGCCAATCCCATCCGCCGCGGCAGTCGGATATATTCTCGCTATTGAATGATCTCGACAAAACCATCGCCCACGAGTTGGGCGAACTGAAGCTGCAAGATCCCAAGCTCGGAGTATTACTAGAGGCGTTCGATCGCAAACTCAATGCCTTGGTTAATCAGCTGGAGATGGACAATTACCTGGTTCAGCGCATCGCGCACAAGGTTAAGCAGGTCAACATCAGTGCTTGCGGCATGGCATTTACCGTGGACGACGATCTGCCGTTGGAAACCCTACTGATGGTGGATCTGGTATTGATTCCCGGTAACATCAATATTTTCACCTACGGCAAAGTGGTGGCTTCGGAGCGAGTGGAGAACGGCGAGCAGTATGTGCGTATGGATTTCTTTGGGATGTCACCCACCGATCAGGAATTGCTGATCCAGCACATTGTTCGTCGCCAGGGCTATTTGATTCGCTCCAACTGGACCTAAACGCTAGTCGGTTGAAAGGCAACGGCTTTTTGATCGATTATTAACCTTGGCAATGTCATGGAAATGACATATTCTCTGTATAACTTGTAACCGCTTTATGTATTTCTTTATCAACTTATTATTTCGGAAGGAATGCCGCCTTCATATATCGGTCGTTATTGTGTAAACATACCGGAAATCATTTCCGCCCCTTAGCTGGACCCTCTCAACCACCAGCGGCTGTCCTTCCCTCTCTGCATTTATCCCCCTTTTACCGATTTCATTGCCAAAGCTCACGAGGCTCGTTATGGAACCCCGAATTCTGCGGTTAAATTCCGCCGGTCAGCCCATTGAATGGCTGCACTGGAAACAGGCGGCTTGTTTATACGCGCGTGAATTAATTTGTTGGTCGCTGGGTGAGGTGGTGCGTACAGTGCACGGCGGGCATTCGCGCTTTACTGGCCGACAAACCACGTTGGATTTGCCGTCCATCATTGCTTGCAGTGGCAAGCGGGTAAATCGCTCGCACGTGGTGCCGCCGCTCACCAATAAAGCCCTGTTCTCCCGCGATAATTATCAATGCATGTACTGCGGCGGCTTTTTTGAGTTTGATAGCTTGTCGCGCGATCACATTCAACCGGTGAGTCGCGGCGGCCGCGATACCTGGACTAACGTAGTTGCCGCCTGCAAACGCTGCAATCAACGCAAAAGCAATTTTCTGTTGAGTGAAATCAACATGGAATTATTAGCGTTGCCGTTTAAACCCAATACTGCGGAATATCTCGCATTGATTAACAGTGAAAGAATTCTATTCGATCAAATGGAATTCTTAAGCAGCCAGTTTTCGAGAAATTCGCGCATTCGTTTAACAGCGGCCTAGCTGCTTGTTTTAAATGTTAAGCGAACGGCAAAAAAACCAACGCTGCTCCGCTTAGTATGCTCCGCTTAGTAGTTGTAACTGTTGTTGTAATTTTTGTTGTAAATTTAATTGTAAATGTAGTTGTTAGAAACCGATTAACGTTTGCGGGCGTTAATCGGTTTATATTTTTTCCGTTCGCCATCAGTGCCATTGTTTGAGTTACCAGACGCTTGGGCGTCTGCGCTTTGGCCGTTACAATTCCGACCATGGCCAATTTCACCTTCATCGACAGCCACTGTCATCTTGACAGCGAAAAAATCCCCTGTTTGCCCGAGGCATTGAGCGCCGCTCAAGCGTTGGGGGTGGGTCAGTTTATTGTGCCGGGGCTTTATCCGAGTCAGTGGCCGATCATCGCCAGAATGGCCGACCAACATCCGTCTGTTCGATTTGCCGTGGGGGTGCATCCTTGGTGGCTGGAGTCCGCTGCAACGGAGCCCTCAGCGATCGAGTCCCTTGGCCAACAGCTAACCCAACACGCCTCGGCTGCCCAATGCGTGGCCATTGGTGAGACCGGCATCGACGGATTGCGTGGTGCGAGTTCAGCCATTCAATCGGCTTGGTTTGAGGTTCACGTGGAGGTAGCTCGCCAGTTGGATAAACCTTTAATTGTTCACGCGGTGCGATCGCATCAAGCTGTAATGGCTGTCCTGCGTAAATTTAAGGGGCAAGTGTGCGGGGTTATTCACGGTTTTGCCGGCAGTGCAGAAGTCGCCCGGCAATATTGGCAATTGGGTTTTTATTTAGGTGTGGGCGGTACCATTACCTATGCGCGTGCAAAAAAAACACGGCAGGCCGTTATTGATTTACCGCTTGATGCCATACTGTTGGAAACCGACAGCCCCGATATGCCACTGTGCGGTCGTCAAGGCGAGATTAATTTACCTTGCTACATACCCGAAGTGGCACAATGCTTGGCGGAGCTTAAAGGGCTTTCTGTAACCACGGTGGCAAACGCGACCACCGCCAATTGCCAGCGCTTATTCGCGCTGTAAATTAAAAGGCCGTAGCTGTGTTTGATGTAAAAACCTTTCGTGCGCAATTTCCTATTTTTCAACACGCCGAAAACGCCTCGCTGGTTTATTTTGATAACGCGGCAACCACACAAAAACCGGCGTGCGTTATCGAGGCAATCAGCGATTATTATCGGCGCTATAACGCCAATGCGCATCGTTCCAGCCATCGGTTGGGCCGTTTGTGTACGGAATTAATCGAACAAACCCGCAAAGATCTCAGTCGATTTGTCGGCGCGGCCAGTGCGCAAAATATTGTATTTTCGCGCGGCGCTACCGATGCAATTAATACGATAGCCCACGGTTTAGCTAGCCAAATTAACGCGGGTGATGAGATTTTATTAACGCGCGCGGAGCATCACGCCAATTTGGTGCCCTGGCAAAGACTGGCCCAGAGAAGCGGCGCGACCCTGGTATTTTTACCCAGCGTAAACGGTCAGCCGGATTTTAATTGTTTAGAGCAATTTATTACGCCCAAAACACGATTGTTTTGCTGCACGGCGGCATCGAATGTATTAGGGGTTGTTGCGCCTTTCGAGCAAATAAAAAACGTGTTGCAATCGCACCATGTTCTGTGGCTTTTGGATGCTGCTCAATTGCTTGCTCACGGGCCCGTTAATGTTGAACAAATGGGCTGCGACTTTTTAGTGGGCTCGGCGCATAAATTTTATGGGCCAACGGGAATTGGTTTTTTTTACGCACGAACATCGGCGTTGGAGCTTTTACAGCCCAGCCAGTTCGGCGGCCAAATGGTTTCTGCGGTTTCTCTCGAAAGCAGTGAATTTCAATCGGGGCCACTTAAATTTGAGGCCGGTACGCCACCGATAGCTGAAATAGCAGGTTTACAAGCGTGTTTGGATTTTTGGCAGCAGCAAGATGTTGCAGCACTAAATACTTACGAGCAAGAGTTGCTGCATTGTTTAATGACAGCGCTCAAAAAAATTTCGCAAGTAACTGTATTGTCGAACGCAAAAAATAATATCGGTATCGTGAGTTTTACCGTATCAGGGCTGCAATCGCAGGAGTTGGCCATATGGCTCGATGAGCAAGACATCGCCGTGCGAGCAGGGTACCACTGCGCAACACCACTATTGACGGATGCCGGCATTGAGGACTGTTTGCGTGTGTCTTTGTGTGCTTACAATACCGTTGCAGAAGTTGATCGATTAATTGAATGTTTAATTCATGCAATTGAAGAATTGTCGGGCGAAGTAAATGTTATCGACCAAAACGATAAATCTCCGAATTTATTAAATTCTAGCACCCATCTATTAAATTCTAACCCCCATTACTGGCAAGAACTCACACCCATTGATTTATCAGATTGCCAGTTGGAAGATTTATACCAAAAGCGCGACTGGCAAAAACGCTATAAATTACTGTTGCAGTGGTCGAAGGTGTTGCCCAGTCAACCTACAATTCGTACACAACAGCATAAAGTCGAAGGTTGCGAGGCTGATACTTGGTTGCTGTGTTTAGAGCGTAATGGTGTGTGCTGCTTATTCATAGACAGCACCGCTAATGTGGTAAAAGGGCTGGCAATTGTTTTGCTGTTGCACCTACAAAACAAACCCAAACAAACTATTTTAAATTGGCATATTGAGGCCGTATTCGAACGGCTGCAATTGAGCCGTTACTTGAGTGAATCGCGGGTTAACGGTTTTAATGCTTTGTGGCAACAAATAAAAAGAGACATCGATAAATTGTAGGCGTGTTAAGCCGTATGGTTAGGAAAATCTGTACGGTTAGCAAGACTTTTTGAGTTGCTTGATAAGATAGCGATTAATTAATCGACTGGCCGCCACAAAACCAAATGTTCCGGTAATCATTGTGGCGGCCCCAAAGCCTCCGCTGCAATCCAGTTTGCCGCCCTCAGTCATTACACTGGCTGAATAACTGATTTCCCCATCGGGTGTGGGGTACACCATTTGTTCGGTGGAATAAATGGCTTCCACTGAAAAAACTCGTTGAGTGTTGCGCGAAAAATTATAATGTCTACGCAACATATTGCGTGTTTTGGCAAGCAATGGATCGTTGGTGGTTTTGGTTAAGTCGGCACTGGTAATTAAGCGTGGATCGCGTTTGCCACCGGCAGAACCCACTGTAATAAACGGCAATTTTTGGCGTTTACAGTACGCGATAACCGCGGCTTTATCGGTGGCGGAATCAATAGCATCCAATACACCGGAGTGTTCGGGCTGAATAATTGCTCGCAGGTTTTCTGCATCGATAAAATCCGCAACTTCGTTGACGGTAATGTCGGGGTTAATGGCTTGTAGTCGCTCGGCCATTTCTGCCGTTTTTACTCGACCAACCGTGTGCGCCAGCGTGTGAATTTGGCGGTTGGTGTTCGTGATGCAAATATCGTCCAGGTCGACCAATGTAAGCTGACCCACGCCGGAACGAGCCAACGCCTCCGCGGCCCAGGTGCCCACACCGCCAATCCCTAAAACCACAAAATGGGCCGAAGCCAAATGTTCCAAGGCATTGCTGCCGTACAATCGGCCGATGCCGCCAAAGCGCTGTAAATAGCCGGGGCTTAATTTGCTCATAGTGGAACACTCCTGCGTTTAGGGCGTGGATTATAGCTACGCCCCAGTCTAAGCAAAAGTGTTGGCAACCATTACAGTTATAGCGGCAGTACGCGAAACCCTTCTACAAATCGACGTTGACTGCCAGTACCGACTGCGTACAACCCAAATCCATCAACAATATTTTGGTTGCTGGTAGTAGTGGGGTGGCTTGTGGGGGCGACTATATCGATGCTGGAGGTGTTATTACTTCTGGCGGGGTTACTGCTTAAAAGGGTATGAAAAATTTGTTCGGTACAAGCGTTTGGCTTGCGCTTGAACTCGCTTTCGATGGCTTCAATTAATCGATAGATGTGTTGCGAGTCGCGCGTGTTACCGAGAGATAAAATATCGCTGGCATGAACATTATTAATGTGGCTATTGGCCGCAATCGTTCGGCTACCCGAACAAGGAACATTAACGCCTGAATAGAGCGCGGCACCCAGGCCGGCGGAATTTACCGGGTATTGAATGGTTTGCGGAGAAGACGGCGGAATACTTTCCTCTGTTGCTAGCGCTTGATAGTTGCCTTGCACAATGCACGTGGGGATACCTTCTAAGGAGCGGGGCACTGGTTGCATAGCGCGCAGAGAAAGCATGTCGCGAATGTAGGCGATATGTATGCGCAGTGCTAGGCATTGGTTTTGTGTGTAAAAGGAGCGATAACCGATATCGATACCGGTAACCACCGGCAGGCTGCCCCAGGTATTCATTGCTTGATAAAACGCAGAGTTAATTTCGAGTTTGGATAATTCCATTACCACGATAGATTTCCTTGGCACGCAAAACGGCCACTAGCGGTAAACGTTGTAACTGCTGTAAAAAACCAAACGCCAAGTAAGACGTTATAAAATTGGGAGGAAAACCGGGGATCTTCACAACAAGCTATGAGGCTTTCCAGTTGTGAATGACTAAAAACACTGGAAAGTTAATTTGTTAGTGAAACGTCTGGGGTATTTATCTCAACACAATTGAACAAAAAAATGATTTTAAATCAATAAAGCTCTACGCCTAATCGATCCAACACGCGAGACATAAAACAGGCTTTAGCATGCACTTGGCCGTAATAGGGATTACATTCCCCGGCAAAGTGCAACCCAACCGCCTCGTGGGTTTGCTCGTCGAACCAAACCGAGCCGCTGTCGCCGGGAGCACTAATGAGTTGATTTTGCGGTTGGTTGTCGATGGGCCGTAAATAGAACCCGCTAATCGCGAGCGCGGTGTGGCCGTAGTCGGTCCAGTATTCGCCAATGTGAGTAACCTTGGCTCGAGTATAGCCCGTTCTGGAGCCAACTTTTGCTAGAATATCACCAACCTTAGGATCGCGAACACCCTGCAATCGGATATTGGTGTTGGCCAAAATGGGTGAATACGGAACGTCGTTATTTAGCCAAGCAACCGCCGCATCGCCATCGGCATCCAGTAAATGATTACCTAAAGTCGCAATCGGCGTGTACGTTAATTTATTTTTACAAACTATAGGCGTAACTACTGAATCGCCCAGACTTGATTCCTCGTGGGCAAGAACATGCCAGCAACTGAGAATACCAACACGCTCTTGTTGAGAGCCTCTTACCAAGCTGCCGAATACCCCCGGGTAACCCTCACTGTGTAAGCAAGATTGACCCGGGTGGATTGTGTGGTGCTTATTCACAAATTATTGCTTTCAGGTAATTCAGGCGAGTTATCTTGATGCGCCCCTTAAATCCCAACCACCGCCCGGCCAAGTGTGGGATTCATTATCTTGAATTGTTCTGTCTGAGAGGTTGGTAATAAACATCTCTACCCGGGCAGAAAACACACTGGCATTGCCGTCTTTGGTGTCTTTTACCTCGAGTTCAGGTATGCGCTGACGGAAAAACTCAAATTGGTACACTGTGTTACGAAACGCTGCGCTAAATTTGTAGTATTGGGTAAAATCCGACAGGCACAGGCATTCGAAGGGTACGGTAAAATCACATTTAAACGTTATGTGTTTGTTTTTGCGCTCTGAGTCGCAAATGGTAATTTTGGCGGGGTCCGTTGGTTTTTGTGGAATATCTACCTCTACTATGTCGCCCATATCTAGCCACTTGAGCTTTCGTTTATGCCCTATTGCATCCTTTAACTCAGAGGCAGCGAGCTGGTCAATTATAAAACGGATATTATTTTTAGCAGACAAGTCACAATTGTACGGTCGAATGGTGGGGGTGGGTAAATCTGAGTCGTTTTGTTCAGTCATTACTATCTCCGGGGGCTTGTAAACGGACATTATAATTTTTTGGTAGACTTAAAGTTAAGCCAAGTTAATACTGGGTTCAAGCTTTTATTATACACTTATGCAATTGTAAATAATATTTCAGTTGGTTAACCAATTGCTCTGCTTACCGATAAAAATAAACCCTGCCCAAAAATAAGGGTGGAAGTATTCTGTAGTATTTAACATGTTAATTTGTGCTCGCTGTAGTGCTTCTGATGGTGTCTTGCCTACAACTATTCCTTCATAGAAGTATTCTAATAGTCTAGCGGTTGCCTCGTCGTCTACAGGCCACAACGAGGCCAATACCCTACGGCTGCCAGTCTCAAAAAAGGCACGCGATAACCCAATTGGGCCTTCGCCAATTACGTGTTTACCTACCGCTGTTTCGCAAGCGCTCAGAACAATCAGCTCCGAGTTGAGGGTAAGGTTAGAGATTTCGGATAATGTTAGGTCGGGGTTATCAATAAAGGGCGATTTTTCGGCTCTAATACTGGCTAACTTAATCGCGCTCTGTTGCGGGTTATCCCAGTCTACCACTGCGTGGGTGGCTAGGTGGATAATATCGTAATCATCTTTAAGTGTGTTGAGTAAGTTTGGCTTATTGGCCGAGTTGTTTTCGAGCAATTTAACTGAGCCGTTCATTTTCCAAAGGCTGGCAATGTATTCCGCTTCTTTTTCCGCAGAAAATAAATTGCCTTTTAAGTTGTTTGGCGTGCTGTTTTTAATGTTGCTATTTTGGTTGATTGCAGGGTTGGCAATCATGAGCATTTTATGATTTTTACTTTTGGGTAGACCTTGGTTTAATTTTAAATCGGTTGCAACCGAGCTGGCGTATCGAATTTGTATGGATTTAGTTAAAGGGCTTTTGTAATTGTCGTTTGGGCTTAGTAGTGTGGCGAACGGGATTCGGTGTAGTGCCCCATCTGGAATTATAGTCAACTTGTTGATGTTTTTTAACTGATCTTTAATGGGGGCTAATAGTGTTTCGCTGGTCAATCGTAAATTTTGGTAAGTGGTTTGCCAGGATGTAGTTGGGTTGCTTGTAATTGGGCTTTTAGATATAGAATTAATGGTATTGGTTAGTGAATCGCTTAGCTTGGTGGCATTCGGAAGTTCTATAACCTTTAAGTTATCCTTGGTGGCAAACCATAAGTAAGAGGTGGAATTGCCTAAAAAGAAGTAAGCAATGGCTTCGTTTTTATCAATTAATTTTAAATATTGTTTAAATTCCTGCTCAGAGAGCTTGGGTAATTTAGTTTCCTCTTGGGTGCTGGCTAAGTTTAAAATATTACTTTCGCGGTTTTTAGGATTGTTCAGCTTTGTAAATAAAGACTCATAAAGCGTTCGGGCTCTAAAACTCTCTGCGGTATAAAAACTTTGCTGCTCGCGGTTTGCTTTGTTTGTTGCTAAATGGGCTTCAATAGCGGTTTCGTAAATATTTTTCTGTAGGGCAAAATAGTCTTGCCGAATGGTTGATAAGTTTAAGTTTTGCCTAATTGATTCTATGTTATTAATGGAACGGTTAAGGTGCGTCAGTATTTCTTCGATAGGTTTGTTGAGCTTGTAGCTGGCCAGGCCTAATAAGTAGTTCGATCTAACTTGGTAGAGATTATCGTTGGCGAGCTTATGGTGTTGTATAGCCTGATTGGCGGAGTCGAGGGCACTTTGGTAGTCTTCGATTTGTATAAGTGCTTCTGCTTTTTGTGATAATACTCGCCCCGCTCTAAAGTGGTTGTCTGAGCCTGCCAATAACTGTTCTAGTAATGTTAACTCCTCCAGCGCAGTCGTAGTATCGCCGAGCGATAAATAGTGGTTAACTTGTGCTTGTTTTAACCTTAGGCTGTGATCTAACCCCCAGCCTTGACTGCCATATTTTATCGCCTCATTGAGATAATAGCGCGCCTTTTCTACATCCCCTTGATTGGTGTATATGTCAATTAAATGATTGGATATAGTGGTGAGATTTGAGTTGGCTCCAATATTTTCGTAAAGGCTCCAGGCGGAATTGTATAAGCCGATGGATTCATTTGTTCTACCGAGTTCCTTATAGATTCGTGCTTTAGCACTTAAAATATGTGCTATTGCCTCGTCTTGTCCGTCAGCATTATATTCGAGAGCTGAATCTAATATCTCGAGTGCTTCGTCGTACCGCCCGGTAGAGGCTCTAACTATCGCCAAGTTTGTCAGGATGGTTGCTATATAATTCGGTGATGGGGTAAGGCTGCTGTTATAATATTTTAAAGCTAATTTCAACTGTTCTTCGGCTAAGGAAAATTTATTTTGCACTCTAAAATAATAACCCAATAAAAGGTAAGTGATTGCAGCTTTTTGATTGTTGCCGATGAGTTGAAAGTATTGTCTGGCTTCGTTTATAAATAGTTCCGCGTAATGATAATTTCCTAATTTAATTTCTTGTTGTGCTAGAGTGTATAATGAAAGGGCCAAAAAATAGTGTAATGCATTGTTTTTGGATTCGGATTTTAAATGGGCTCTCAACTCTTCGATAATTTCTTTGCGTATTAATTGGCTTTCTTGGTATTGCTCTCTAATAGTCAATTCAGTGGCATAGTTTAGTTTGAATATATAGTGTTCTATTAACCATTTTGGGGAATCTGCAAACTTAGCGCAGTCAGCCAGTTTTTTTAACAGACCTTCTGCACCTGTTCCAGGTGCGAAAGTGAGGGCTTCGCAGCCACGAATAATATCTTTTTCGCGACCTAGTTCCTGAAATCTGGCATCAATTTCAGTGGTAAGTTCTGCTAATTCATTTGAAGGTGTGTGGAGGATGCTTTTGTACAAAGTTTCGGCTTTTAGCCTTTCTTTATTGGTGCTTTCTGAGTAGGTGCTTAGAGAAAGTAAAAAAGTGTTGTTGGTGGTGGTATTTGTTTTTGTAGTAATTTTTATTGGACAGGTTAAACACTCATTACTTTTTAAGAGCAATCGCAAATTTAGGTTCCCGATAGCGTCAGTGTTTTGGGCGGTTTGTGTTGCGGGTACAAGTTCAAGAGAAGACTCAGTGCCTTGGGTTTGGTACAGGATAACCGTAAATTCCCCAGGCTGTTGCTCGAATGTATAAGTTATCTCCTGCTTGTCTCCAAAATCAATCTCAACCTGCTGTTCTCGAATTGGATCCGGATCCGCTCGTATAGCTGATGATAAGAGCAGCATCAATAGCAAATAGAAAAAACGACTCACAGGGTATTACCTTGTATCCAACGTTAGTTTGTACAAAGTTCAAATATTAACAGAGTCGGTGTGTCAGTTTATATACTATGGTGTTGTCTTTATCTCAGGGCTTATTGCTGGGGCTCTTGCTCTCCGATTGATTATGAGGAGCGGTTTCTTTCTTTACGGCTTTTGAGTAATTGATCAAATGAATTGCTTGCGTAATAGTTCACGTATCGACAAGAAAAGTGCGCGTATTTGCGGGTGGTATATGAGCCTTGGGTTGTGGCTCGCTAATGAGTGGGCGAATATTTTCGGTGGTTGTGGGGGCGGAAATCGGCTATTGACGATAAGTAAGCGGGATTAGTTGTGCTGGAAAGCTGTCTGGGCCGCGAATTAGGGAAAGTAGACTCGGGTTTTTGCTCTCTATTACCAAGGCTAATTTGCCCTGCACAGGAAAGGGGCGGGAAGATATGGACAAGAGGGAAAGGAGAGCCGCTTAAACTCAGAGGGGCGAGGCGCTCCTATCGATGCTCTTAATATCTAATATCGCAAAACCATCCAATATCGCAATACCGGGTTTGCTGTTGTAACGAACTATCTTAGATCACACTTACTCGGCTAAGTATTGAAGCGTAAACTCCCCGCCGCCCGTTACTGCTTCCTGGCTGGTAAGCTCATACCGATAAAGCCCCGGCTCTAGATTGTCGCTGGTGATGCTTAAATACACGTTCCAACGGTAGTCTGGCAATAACTCTGCCTGCTGCCATACCAGTTGGTTGTTTTCGTTAAACACTTTAACGGTAATGGGGTCTGGCACACCAAAGGATGGCTCGGTGGTAAAGCCAACCACTAAATGGTTCTGCCCGGGCTCGATATTGATAACTTCTTCTATTTTGGTGGATGAGCGTACTTTTTGGCCCAGTATGTGTACGTAAGTGCCCTGTACAGAACTTTGTTGCTGGTTGGGGTTGAGCACGGTGAGCGCCGGAACCAGTACTACGGTTGCCGCCACGGCTCCCCAGCCCGTTTGGGGGGTAAACCACTCGCCCAGCCAGTTTTTGAGTGTTTCGCCAAAGCCGGGCTTGGCCTTTTGAGGCTTGGCTTCTGCTGTTGGGGGTGTGGCGTTTTCGCTTAACAGGTTTTCGTTCAGTTTTAAGCCACGAATCAAACGCTCTACCATTTCGACTTCGGCCAGTAGGCCTGGGTTGTCGAGGTATTCGATTTCGAATTCGAGTTCTTCGGCCTCGGTCATTTTACCGAGGAGGTAGCGATCGACTCGTTCATCGAACTGGGTTGTTTGTGTATGTTCATTCACAATTCATTCTCTCCACAGATGAGCCGCACAAGTTGCTGACTTTTATGGTGTAGTGTTGGCTCAGAGAAATAAGTCTCACAGTGGCAATCTATTTGACAATTAGTCCATTTTTTTTACTAAGTAGGATTTCATGCGCATTTTGGCGCGGTATATGACTCTGTTGAAATGTTGGCTGGTTAGCTGTAAATCCTGACAGATGTCATCTTTGTCTTCTTCGCGAATGTAAAAGCGCATGAGGATTTCGCGATCGCGTGGCGCGTCGAGATTTTCGATGATGCCGCGCACGAACTGCTGCAGCTGATTAGCCTCGTAGGCCTCCTGCGGATTGGGGCCAGACGCGACTAGCTCGTTGTCGTCGGGAGCTTCTTGTGTGTCGGAATGCTTGCGAAAGTACATAACCACTTGATTTCGGGCAATTTGATGAACAAAGGCCGGCAGTCTGTCGGGTTGACGCAGGTCGCCTTTGCGTACTTTTTCGAGGACTACGCGCCAAGTCTCTTGGAAAACATCTTCTGCAATATCGGGTGAGGAGCACTTGCGGTTTAACAGGTTTTTTAACCCGGGGGCAAAGCGGTGGTATATGTGCAGCTCGGCTTTACCGCTGCCCGCTTGAATTTGACTGACCAGCTCTTCATACGACAACTTGTCCAGGTCGGTACCTTCCAGCCCTTTGCCGTAAACACTCACTCCAAAATCCCCAATTCCCAATTCTTTTTGATTTTGTCTATCGCACCGTTCCCTACAAAGTGAGTAAGTATCGCAACGATGGATTTAATAACGATGTCAACAATCCTTGTTGGAGTTTAAGGTATAAACGGTCGATCCAATCGAACAAAGCAGCAATAATGCCATAAACTTTTTGGACGTGCTGCAAAAAAATTCTTATTCTTTTCAGTTGTAGAGCACGCAGAGTATTTAATTGTCAGTGATAAGAACCGCGTCACGCCATTGTAATACTCACTGCTGGTAACGACTGCACTTCAAATTAAGATCTTAAATACTAAAAAACCCCGCACGGTTAGGTGCGAGGTTTTGTGGTGCTGGAGCCGTGTAGGTTACAGCTTGCTTTCCAACTCTGGAACCGCTTCAAACAAGTCCGCTACCAAGCCGTAATCAGCAACCTGGAAAATAGGCGCTTCTTCGTCTTTATTAATGGCAACGATGACTTTACTGTCTTTCATGCCCGCCAAATGCTGGATGGCACCAGAAATACCAACAGCAACGTACAGATCAGGTGCAACGATTTTACCGGTTTGACCCACTTGAAGGTCGTTCGGTACGTAGCCCGCATCAACGGCAGCACGAGAAGCACCCACAGCCGCGCCCAATTTGTCGGCCACTTTGTAAAGCATTTCGAAGTTTTCGCCGTTTTGCATGCCGCGGCCACCAGAGATAACCACGCTGGCAGCGGTAAGGTCTGGGCGATCACTCTGTGCCAGCTCTTCGCCAACAAAGCTGGAAATGCCCGCATCGGTTGCTGCGTCGATGGCTTCAACAGTTCCAGAGCCGCCTTCAGCCGCAACGGCATCAAACGCCGTACCGCGTACGGTAATGACTTTGATGTTGTCGGTGCTTTTGACGGTAGCGATAACGTTACCGGCGTAAATAGGACGCTTAAAAGTATCTTCGCTTTCCACGCCAACGATTTCGGAAATGGCTTGTACATCTAACAACGCCGCCGCTCGAGGCAGGATGTTTTTACCGCCAGTGGTGGCTGGAGCTAAAATGTGGCTGTAGGTTTTGCCTACTTCGGCAATGAGTAAAGCCACGTTTTCGGCCAATTGGTTGGCGTAGGCGGCGTTGTCGGCTTTAAGCACTTTGCTTACACCGGCAGCGGCTGCGGCGGCATCGGCCGCGGCACCACAGTCGGAGCCGGCAACCAATACGTCGATATCACCGCCAATGGCCTGGGCCGCGGCGATGGTGTTGAGGGTGGCCGCATTCAGGCTGGCGTTGTTGTGTTCGGCAATCACTAAAATAGTCATTAGATTACTTTCGCCTCGTTTTTCAGTTTCACCACCAATTCGGCTACATCTGCCACTTTGATACCTGCAGAGCGCTCGGCAGGCAGCTCAACTTTTACTGTAGAAACGCGTGCCGCGGTATCTACACCCAAGTCGGCTGGGTTGGTGGTTTCCATTGGTTTCTTCTTGGCTTTCATGATGTTGGGCAGCGATGCGTAACGCGGCTCATTCAAGCGCAGGTCGGTGGTAACAATGGCGGGTAAGTTGAGCTCAACGGTTTGCAAGCCGCCGTCGATTTCGCGGGTTACCTTCACTTTGCCGTCGGCTACGTCGACTTCTGAAGCGAATGTGCCCTGGCCCATAGACGTTAGGGCGCCTAACATCTGGCCGGTTTGGTTGTTGTCGCCATCGATGGACTGCTTGCCCATAATCACCAAATCTGGAGATTCTTTTTCGACAACGGCTTTTAGGCACTTGGCCACGGCCAAAGGCTCTAGATCGGTGTCAGTTTCTACCAATACGCCTCGGTCGGCACCCAGGGCCAGCGCGGTACGGATCTGCTCTTGAGATTGCTTAGGGCCGATGGACACAGCGATTACTTCGCTGGCAACGCCTTTTTCTTTTAGGCGCACGGCTTCTTCTACAGCAATTTCGCAAAATGGGTTGATCGACATCTTGGCGTTGGCGATATCAACGCCGCTGCCGTCGGATAACGGACGCACTTTGACGTTGTAGTCGACAACCCGTTTAACAGCTACGAGTATTTTGAGTGACATGTTCTGT
>CAYFFE010000073.1:0-18736 GCA_964342265.1 uncultured Cellvibrionaceae bacterium
GGTTAAACCGCTTAAGAAATCATCTTGCTCATAACCTACCGAATGAAAATACAGATAAATTGATTGATGAGTTCATTGACTACGCAGGGGTTCGCAGTGATGATCACACGTCCAGAGCGCAAAAAGTGTGGGACCAAATTTATAGTATGCTTGGCGCAATAAGTATTCTTATTTCAGTATCAGAACTAGTATCTTCTAAAGCAAGTAAATCAGACCTGATGAACCTGAGAGATGTATTAAGGAAAATAGTTTCGGAAAAATAAAATCAAGTCATTCATAAAAATGTATAACAAATCAAGGTTGTCGGTCGCTTCGCGCCACAGATTGGGGCGTTACGCGTTTCTACTGAGGAATAAATTTGGTAACTGAAATCAAAAGTAATTTATATGCTTGCGCGCATTGCCAACAAACCGGAACTTGCACTACAGGTGAAAACGGTCAATCGTGCAATTTGTGTATTAAACGAAATGAGCTTAAAGGTAAAAACCATACTGGCCTAGCTTGTGGTATTTGTGGTGGCATTGGACAGGCGGAGCCATTTACCGAGCGGATGAACAAACGAATTACTCCAATTTTGTCTGTCGTAATTATTTTTCTATTGTTAGGAATAGTTTTCTGGTCCTTAACAATTAAATCAGGGTATTTCACAGAGATTTTGGCTTTCTCTAGTGCCATCATCGGGACAGTTGTTGGTTTTTATTTTTCAGCAGGTAAAAATGCATGACAAAGCAAGCCAACATCGCCCACTGCGGGGCTTCGCCCCTACGCTACGGCCGTTGCTTGCGGCGTTAGAAAGGAAGCAAATTCGTGCAAATACGACATTATGAAAACTCTGATTTAGATGCAGTCCTCTCGTCCTGGGAAGCGGCAACTCGATTAGCTCATCCATTTATGACCGATGAGTTTATAGCTCAAGAGAGAATAAATGTAGCTGAGATCTATATGCCAAATACCGACACATGGGTTGTAGAAATTGACGGCAATGTTGAAGGCTTTATTGCTCTAATGGGCAACGAAGTGGGCGCAATATTTGTACAACCCAAGTATCACGGAGAAGGTGCAGGTAAAGCACTTATGGATAAAGCGCGAGAGCTACACGGAGCTCTCGAAGTAGAGGTTTTTAAAGAAAATTCAATTGGTCAAAATTTTTACCTGCACTATGGTTTTGAATACCTAGAAGAAAAGTTGCACGAGCCTACCGGACAGCAAGTGCTGCGCCTGAAATATGCGATTAACAAAACTTCAACTAAGAAATAAGTTCAAGCTGGCCGTACCACGCGAGGAACCTATCTACAGCGGAACAGATCTCAGAGGATAGAATGTGCATAGAACAAGAAATAGCAGCATGGAATGGCAAATCAGCTACTGATATAAAGGCGATATATAACGCGCACAGCGCAGAAACTGACTTCGCTGATACCATTATCGCTCTGATCCCAACACAGGCTTGTGAAAAAGGAGCCACATGGTTGTTGAAAGCGTGGCTTGAGGCAGGAAATAAACTCAAAAAACCTCAAATTTCAAAAATATATGGGACTCTCGAACACTTGGAAAACTGGCAAGCAAAATTGCATGTACTTCAAAGTATCCCCCTTATGCCAATAGCCGATTCTGAGAGTAAAAATGTATACATTTTTTTGAAGCTTACACTTTCCGATCAAAATAAGTTCGTTCGGGCTTGGACCTATAATGGCTTTTACGAATTGAGCAGACAGCACTCAGAATACCTAAATGAGACCACACAATACTTTGAAATGGCTATACATGATGAGGCACCATCTGTGAAGGCGAGGATTCGAACTATCATGAAGAAAGGATTCTAGCAAAATGCTGCTAGGGAAAAACCTAGGCTTCGCTTCAGCTTACCTCAGAGCACGGTGTTAGAACTTAGAATGAAGCATTTCATACTATTCGTAATTATACTTGTCGATTTTTCTTGTGCGCAAAGTACGTACATTGCTGTCGAACCATGGCCGAAAATTAGCTATACGGGGTTTAATGAGAGCATTGACAAACTTGCTGGTGAGGGATCTATTGATTGTGGCTTTCATGATTTGATGACTAAAGAGGGTAAGATATCTTATAAACTAGGTGTTAGGTGCGCTAAAGAAGCCGCAATGCGCAGGCAGCCTTTCAAGTTTGGAACAGTTAGGCTTCCAATTGATTCTATTACGCATGAGATATTAATCCTTTCACCAAAATCAGAGTATTGGCTTATAGTGAATGACCGAATGTTTGGCAACAATTCTCCACAACAGTGGACGAGGAAATGTAAAGAAATAAAATTCAGAAGTTATGTATTGTTCTATCAAGGTGTTGAGTGTAAAGAAGTAAATAATGACGAGTGGTTCTGATAAGTTTGCCCTTTGAAATTTTGGTCTACGCTCCGTTTTAGGGTGGCTACGCCACGTTACTCCATAACTCCGCTACAACCAAAACGCAAATGATAAAGGTGTTAGAAGTCTAAAAAATGCGTACCGGAATTGAAATTATTGAAGATGTACCAGGAAACGGTGAACCAGTCGCTCGACACAACTGGTATAAGATTCGCCTAAAACTCTGGCTTCATAGAGGTGAGCCAGTACGTTTGGAGAGGGTTTGGGGTACATCACCAGCAGAGCTAAGCGATAACGGAGAAACACTCGTCACTCATGTGCGAATAGACAGAGAGCAACTTATTGCTGGTTTATTTTATGGGTGTGAGGGTATGCATGTTGGAGGGAGGCGAATATTGCGCATTGCTCCCCATCTCGCTTATCGTGAGAATGGTGTTCCCGGCATCATTCCTGCGAATGCGCTGCTCAAAGCAGAACTCGAATTTATAAATGAGGGTTTGCCCGCGTGACTTCTAGCAATAGCATGCATCGGAGCAACCCACGCTCCGCCATTTATTTGGTATGTTGCCGCGCTCCTTTTTACCATAAAAATAGCCTCACTACGGTTGCCCACTTATGGTGGGGAAGATCATTGCCTAAAGGAGAATAAGCCACATTGAAAGAGCGCGCATGTAGTGATTCGTGGTACATAGTTACAACTATGGCCATATTCTTTTTCCTCTTTCAATGGCTAGAGATATATAGTCTTACAATTGTAATACAGTGCAACAAGATTTCAGATTTTTGGCTGGCTTACCCTCGCCATACGTATAGCCCGTTCCATATGGTTGCTTGCATTTTTGCATTGATATGTGCATGGTCAGTACTTGACGTAATACGTGCTTTTTACTTTGGATACAAAGATAAAGTACTGGCGGGAGTGGTATTTCTTGGTGTTGCTACTTGTACATTCTTTATTGCTAGGGGTCTTTGGGCTCAATGGGAGCACTTTGAAATTACAAATGTATTTCTACAACTTGAAGATAGTTTGTTTCTAAATGTTGAAGCAAATCGCTTCATAATAAAGGATCCCTGGAATGATTTTATAAAACAAAAGAGGTGCGAAAACCCATTTAGAACTTTAAATATATCTTCTAGTGAAGATTGGAAAAGGTTGGAAGAAGAGTTTATTTCAAAAGGTGGCGTGTTGCCATGAAAGTAATGGAAATTAACAAGGTTGTCGATTTAACGCGTTTACGCCCTGCTTCGGCCCGCAAATTACAGCAGCGTTAAAGCGATGAAGTACATACTAATATCTTTATTACAAAATTTATACATTTAATTTGGCTTTGCAGGCTAAGAGCTTGGCCCTATAATGGGCAAAGCACTATTCTGGCAGGCAAAAGCGCATGAAACACTTAACAAATTTAGCCAGCATAGTCGAGGGAACCTCGGGGTGGACCTCGTATCGCTCGGCTGCTGCTAATGGTGTTAAACTAAACTTTATCAGGCAATTAAGTTGGAAATATTTATGTTTAAAAATGTTGTAAAGTTACTTCTAATTTTAAGTATCACTGGAGTGGTGGGATGTTCTACTAGTGGAACATTTATAGTGCCAGAAGGTAGTGAACTGTATCTAGGAGGTAGAGAAAAACCCGTAAATATTGGAACGGACGGTGAGGTTCGAACCCACGGATTCGGTTGGGGCCATATTGGAGTACCCCCTGAAAGAGGTGTAGCATATAAGCTAGAAAAAGATGGAGAAGTTATACAAGAAGGGAGGTTAAGAAGCAAATTTCGAGCTGCATCGATTTTTATTCCTATTTATGGAATACTTGCGTGTCCAGTAGGTTTAAATCCAGACATTACCTATGACCTTATCAATGGAACACAAGAATAAAATAGCAGAATTGCTTATTCAGTTAATCAACCTTGCCTCTAAAACTCCGTCGCACTTTTGTATTACTTAAAACTGCGATACCACTATTGGCCAACTCACAAAAATCGTGATCATAGAGCCTCGCTAAGCGAGGCTCAGAATAGCGCAAAAGTAATATGAAAAAACTTGTACTTTTGACCTGCTTAGTAATTCTTGGCCAAGCCTGCTTTTATTTGGTTTTTGCCGCTTTTTATGATTCGTGGCTACCATACTATTACGGAGAATACACTGCCTACCTCTTTCCATTTTTAAGCGGAGCTATACTCTTTACCCCCCTCGTTATTCCGTTTGTTATTTCCTTTTCTTCGGGCAGATTAAAGCCAAAGAAAAAGAGCCCTAGAATTGGTTACTACTATTCATACGTCTGGTTTAATTTGTTGGTAATAACTGTATGTTTTGCGGTATTCGTATATATGTTAACCAATGGATTTTGGTTAGAAGAATCCGGTTTTTACAAAATTGTACCCATTAGCAATAACGTATAATGAGCGTCTGCAAAAAAGAACAAGTTTTTCCTCCATGTAGGTCTGTCACCTATATATATCTGAACTCAAAAAAAATATAATTTTTTGGAATATTCGGCCGCGTTATTTCCTTCGTTTTTTGCTACTTTGATACTATTTAAACGACATACATCATTTACCAGTAAAAATATCAAGTGACCACTTGTAAACAATATCTATAAACCTTCTACAATAAATATTAACCATAAAATAATTGCAAAAAAGAAGGCAATTCATGATCATCAGGATAACCAAGTACTTGAAAAAAACCTCACGTCAACGGCTCATTGTATTCCCAGTGATGGTGGGCTTATTCTTTTTGTCACCGCCATCGTTGGCCGAAGGATCTGTAAAGATCAGTAACTGCGGAACAGACAGCGTTTATATCAGCTCTTATGATTGGGATGACTCGGTAACCCTAGTTGCATATTCCACCGACACGCTGGATGAGGGAGACGACTACACGTTTAGCTGCGTAAAAAATCTAGCGGATTCAGACGCCCCCGGGTGTAAATTGGTGGTTAATGCCGGTACGTCCGGTGGATTTGAACTAGCCGATTGGTCAGTAGAAAATGGAAATTACACTATTGCCACAACCAATATAGAGTCGGAAGATGGTTGCGGTACTACCATTGAGGCTTGCTTAATCGAGCAAGACTCCTGCAGTAGTACCAGCGCAGAAAACACCACTAATTGCACCGAAACCGGCTATTCATTTTCTTCCAACGAGTCTTGCGAAGAGGATAAACTAATAGATTAATCTGTTTGCGCCGGGGCTATGGGTTTTTAAAGTTGCTAGATGCTGGCGGTTGACCATGATTTTAGCACAACGAAGATCTTACTCTCCCGGCGAACTCTTGCGTTGCAAACAAACATAGCGGATATTTTGGCATCCTGAGTTTATAACCATAGGACAGTTTTTTGATTAAAACCCTACTTTACTCAGGAATAGTCAATCCATTTAATCTTAAAAACGATAATTTATCCCAATAACCACGTTGGAAAACTATCTTGCCATTTTGGATATGAAAAAAGCCACAACCGCGCAAGCCATTTGGGTCTTTCCACTCTAAGATTACCCAGTCGCCGTCTTGAAAAATATTCTCGACAATGCACACCATCTCTGCAGCAGCAAATTCTTGCTGAAACATGGCCAAAATTGCTGGCTTGCCCACTACCGGGCTATTGGCCACTTGATGATTGGTAGCATCGTCTGCATAGAAGCTTGCCAGTAATTCGGCATCGCCTTTGTTAAAGGCCTCTACCCACGCGGTTACGAGTTGCTTCGGCTGCAAAACCACCTCCTTTTGAGTTTGTGTTATTCAGCAAATAATTAAGCCAATCAGTTCGCCTAGATATTGGCCCCGCTACATATTTTGCCAATCTGTTAACAGGTTAGGAATTGATAATAACCCGGCCTCACAAAAAATACGGCGCATTTAACGTACCATGCAACGTTAGATGGTTGTACCTTCCAGAGAAACTTGTTTAGAGCAGGTTTTGCTATAGTTGACGATTAAGATTAGGCGAGAGATAAATCGAATTTACGGATGTCTTTTATCTTTTTTGCAAATAAAGGGGCAAGCCCCTTTATTTTGTTTATTTATTTTAATTCAATTCTAGAAAAATAATTTAACCATTTCCCCAGTCATCAATGTCAGTTAATTTCGCGCTCATAAGAACTATGGGTAACGGTTTTGTATGGTCAACCTGTACGTACGCGTCTACTTTTGTCTCGAATTCATACAAAACAGTAATACCCGTTGCTTTTTCTCCAGGATTACCACCCTGTAGGTGATCCAGCGGAAAGCCTGTGTACTCAGCAAAGATTCTTGAAGTCCTACTTTCATTTTTATTATAGAGGACAACACTAAATTTCCCGTCAAGATCAAGGTCGGGAGGAATAACGAATGTTGTCTCCAAAGTACCAACAACGAGACGTAAAAATCCCCAGTGATTACTCTTGATTTGAAGTCGCATTGTACGCCCCACAGCATCGCCATCACCCACAGAAGGCGAAAGCGCAAACGCAGTAGCGGCTGATGATCCTGATGTAATCAACGTAGCGGCAATTGGAACAAGTGCCACCGGGGCAGCTCGACGATTATCTTCTAAATGATCATTGGCCTTTTTATTTACTTTTTGTATGTAAGCGTTAAGGCTCTCAAATTTATCTGGATCGGACATGCACTACTCTCCTAGAGTTAGAACGTAAAAACAAGCCAGTTTATTGGGTGTCGTATATGTTCACACAGGCTATGCATGCCAACAAGGCTCCTCATCTAACAGGATTCTCGATTTAAGCTGTTCTCCCAAAATCGATTTTTGTAATTATTTTCTTGATTGAAAATAATGGCGTTGGTTTCGTTAATAATATGCAAAAACAAGACAATAGAACACAAGCGCACACGTTAAAGCACGGTAATTTTTCTGGTTTAAGGGAATTTTTAAGCAATAATGGAGCTAGTCGTTTGATTTAAATTATTTGTAATTCTAATCAAACGGCTAGTTAACTTCTTCCACGTCGGTAAACCTAGTATTTTTATTTTGTAATTTACTTAACTGCTCCGCCACAAACCCTGGCGATTTGGTATTGCGGGCTAGCAACTGATAAAAACCCGGCACCACATACAGGGTTAATAAAGCCGCAATTGCCACACCAAACAACACCACAATACCCAACACGTTGCGGCTGGCTTCGCCCGGGCCGGAAGCCAATACCAGCGGTATGGCGCCGGCAACGGTGGAGACGGTGGTCATAATCACCGGGCGCAGGCGCATTTTACACGCGGTGACTATGGATTCTTTAAATTCCACGCCTTGGTCGCGCATTTGATTAATAAATTCCACCAACAAAATACCGTTTTTGGTGGCGATGCCAATCAGCATTAAAAAGCCTACTTGGCTAAAAATATTGAATGTGGATTGCGTTACCCACAAGCCCAATAAACCACCGGCAATAGCTAAAGGCACGGTAAACATAATAACCGTGGGGTGCACAAAGCTTTCGAACTGTGCCGCCATTACCAAAAACAATACCAACAGGGCAAAACCAAACACGAACAGCAAACCGCCGGTGGATTCTTTAAATTCCAGCGACTCACCTTTGTAATCGATTTGCGCCTCGTGGGGCAGCAGCTCGGCCACTTTGTTTTCTAAAAACGACAGCCCCTGCTCTAAGGTTACGCCCGGCGCTAAACCAGCGCTGATGGTAACCGCGCGCAAACGGTTGTAGCGCTGCAGCGACGATAAATCGGCACGGTTTTCGAGAGAGATTACATTGGCCAGCGACACCAATTCGCCCGTGGTACTGGAGCGTACAAAAATATTGGTGATGTCGTCGCTGGTATCACGCTGCTCTCCTTCCACGGCCATAATTACCGGGTATTCCAAGCCGTCGTACACGTACTGTGAGACTTCTTGCTCGGCCATTAACGCTTGCAACGTTGAGCCAATATCGTTAACCGATATTCCCAACGACGCGGCGCGTTTTTTATCCACGGTTAAGTGAACCTGCTGCTGGGTTTCTTTTAAATCGGAGTTGAGCGAGGTGAATAAACCACTGGCTCTGGCTTCATCCATAATGGTGTCGCGCCAGCCAATGAGGTTTTGGTAATTATCGCCCTGAATAACAAACTGCACCGGCGAGTTACCACCGCCGCGACTCAAACCATTGGGCACAAACAACACCGCACGTACGCCAGGAATTTGCGACCATTCCGCCATGATTTCGTTGCGCGTATCAAATACGCTAAAGTCGCGGTTATCCCAGTGCGTAAAACTGATGCGCGAAAACGCACTGTTGGGCGATGAGTTTCCAAAAAACGGCGCGATGAATAAAACCCGAGTTAACTCGCCAGACTCCACCTTAGCCGCCATGGGTTCGTAGAGCTGATCGATAATATCGCGCATACGGTGCACGTTGGTGCCTTCTTCGGCCCAAACAATCCCGCCCAAGGTGCCTTGATCTTCCGCAGGCGAGTATTCCTGCTCCAACCCATTGTAAAGAAAATACGCGCCCACAATCGCCGTAATCGCCAATATCAGCGGCGCGGCTTTAAAGCGCAAAATGCTGCGCAGGCTGGATTGATACCCGTTGCTCACTCGGCCCAACCCGCGCTCGACCCCGCGCACTAACACATTGTTGCTGTCGCCTTTGTGCAGAAGCTTACTGCACATCATCGGCACCATGGTCAGCGCTAATAAAGTAGAAAAAATTACTGCCGAGGTAATCGCCACGGCCAATTCCGAAAAGATCTGCCCGGTGTTGTCTTGCAAAAAGCCGATGGGCACAAACACGGCCACCAATACCGCCGTAGTGGCCAGCACAGCAAAGCCGACCTGACGCGCGCCGTAATACGCCGCCAATAGCGGCGGCTCGCCCTCTTCCACCCGGCGGTGAATATTCTCCAGCACCACAATGGCGTCATCCACTACTAAGCCAATGGACAGCACCATGGCCAACAGGGTGATGAGATTGATGGAGTAGCCAAATGCCCAGAGCGCGATAAACGACCCCAACAGCGATAACGGAATGCATACCACGGGAATTAACAACGAACGCCAGTTGCCCAAAAATACCCAGAGCACAAACGCCACCAAACCGATGGTGATAAGAATGGTGCTATACACATTGCTGATGGCCGCGCGGATAAATTCCGAGGCATCCCCCGAGGAGGTAATCGACACACCCGGCGGCAGGCTTTGAGCAATGGCGTCCATCTCTTTGTGAATGCCTTCGAGCACGTCCACGGTGTTGGCCGTGGATTGCTTAACCACGCCTATGGCCATGCCGTCGCCGCCGTTCACACTGAACACACGTCGGCGATTGACTCGCTCCAACTCAATGCGCGCGACTTCTTCTAGTCGCACTAAGTGGCCGTCGTCGCCCCGGTGCACAACAAGCTCGCGAAAATCGTCTTCGTTTTGATAGTTGCGGGCGATGCGCACGGGAAATTCCAAATCCCGCGATTCCACAATGCCTGCGGGCAGCTCGATGTTTTCTTGCCGCAATGCCTGCACCACGTCTAACACGGTTAAATCGCGGGCAATAAGCTTTTGTTTATCGACCCAAATGCGCATGGACGGTGTGCCACCGCCCAAAATATTCACCGACGAAACGCCGGGAATAACGCTAAAGCGATCCTTTAAATAGCGCTCGGCGTAATCGGATAACTCCATGGAATTCCAGGAGTTGGACACAAGGCTGATGTAAATGATGGGTCGGCCGTCGCTGTCGGCTTTGTTGATGCGGGGATCTTGTGCCTCGTCAGGCAATCGTCCGCGCACACGCGATACGTAATCGCGCACATCGTTGGCAGCGGCGTCGATATCGCGCCCTAAATTGAATTCGATATTAATGCTGGAGCGGCCATCAATACTGTTGGAGCGCATGGCTTTAATGCCTTCGATGCCGCTCAACTCGCTCTCGATAACCTGGGTAATGCGGCTCTCTACAATATCGGCCGACGCGCCAGGATAAGACACCGACACCGACACCTGAGCCGGAGCAATATCGGGGTACTCACGCGTGGAGAGCTGCTGAAAGGCAAACACGCCGAATACGGCAATCATTAAGGCAATAACGGAGGCCAACACCGGGCGTTTGATGCAAATATCGGATAAAACCATCTAAGGCAGCCCTCTATTGTGCCTGAGCTACACGTAAACGTGCCGGGGAATTGGGATTGTTGGCGGGGTTATTGGCGGATTGATCGCGATTTTGAACTCGCACTTCGGCCCCAGGGCGCAAATTGAGCGTGCCATTAACAACCACCTGTTCGCCTACTTCTACGCCGTCGCGCAACACCACAAAACCGGGCGTGCGCTTGGCCACCACTACTTGGCGCAGTGCCACGGTTTGATCCTCGTTAACCACGTACACCGAGGAGCGATTGCCGGTTTGCAATAGCGCAGTCTCGGGCACCAACAAAGCCGGGTATTGATCGGTAAACAGTGTAACGTTCATCAACATACCGGGTTTGAGTTTGTGCTCGGGATTTTCTAGTTCGGCGCGCACGCGAACAGCGCGGGTGTTGGCGTCTACGCGGCTGTCGATGGTGACCACACGACCGCTAAACTCTTGATTGGGCCAGGCGGGGCTTGCGCCGATTACTGGGTTATCCAACCGCAATTTGCCGAGGTGGGTTTCTGGAATGGAGAAATCCAACTTCACCACGCTGATGTCGTCCAGGGTGGTGATGGCGGTGCCCGGCGTAACCAACGCGCCCACACTCACTTGGCGAAAGCCCAGCACGCCGGAAAACGGCGCCGTAATAATTCGATCTTTTAATCGCGCCCTAATGGCTTCGAGCCGACCGCGGTACACGGCCACTTGGGCTCGAGCCTCGTCGATAAGTGACTTACTGGCCAAATTATTGCCAATGGCTTCCAAACGTTTAAGCTGGCGCTCCGCGTCTTCTAGGTTGGCCCGAGCCTCGGCCAGTTCGCCCGCTTGTTCGTCGTTAACAAGGCGCACCAACACATCGCCCTGGCTAACCTGTTGGCCGTCTTTAAAGTTAACGGAATCCACCGATTCGGTCACCGCAGCGGTAATCACCACCGACTCATTGGCCTCTAAGGTGCCGATGGCTTCAATCTCATCGGCGATAAATTGTTCTTCAACGGTGCCGGTTACCACCAGAGTGGGCGGCCGCTTATCGAAACCCGAGGATGGCTCGTCGCTGGTGTTGTCGCACCCCACCAGTAGGATCGTAACAATAATAATTAGGGAATACTGCTTAAAAACCACTTTTCTAAAATCCATTAACCAAACCTTGGGCGGGAGTACAACCAACAGCGTACCGCATCAATAAAGCGACCAATAGCGTCGTTTTAATAACCGACACATTGAATTATATTCATCAAATGTGAGGCCTAATACCACTTAGTTTTTGAGCCCCATAACCCAACTCCCAACCAAAACCCAGAGAGTAAAATACAAATAAGGACTCAATAAGTACGCAGCGGTATTTACCATAGACCATTAGCCAACCACAACTGGCACTGATGAGATTCTCCGTTCAGCCGGTGAGAAATCCTAATAACGCCGGAAGTTGGAGCTTAGGCGTACCGATCAGGCGAGTGCATTTAGAAAAAAATTACCGGAAAGGTTCCAAAATTTGCCAGCAGGAGGGAATAAATTTAAGAAAGGGGAAAGTCTGCGGTTTGCTAGAGCTTAACGCGGGCGGTAACTTGGCTGCCATGCTCGGAGTACTGCATCGACTCGCACAGTGATTTAACCAGCAAAATCCCCCGCCCCCAACTGTCGTTATCGCTGTGTTTGTCGATCTTTTGATAGTTAAAACCTTGGCCACTGTCGCGCAGGGTTAAAACAAACTCGTGGACACTGCGCTGGATCTGAATGCTAATCCAGCCCGAGCGCAAACTGGCCAGCTGTTGGGTTCTGCGCGCGTAGTAGTCGATAAAACCTTCTTCGGTTTGCTTGAGTGTTGAGTCGAGCCCTAATACTCCGTGTTCCAGCGCGTTACTGTAGAGTTCCGACAAAACGGTGAACAGCGTGTCTTTGTGAGGCAACAGTGTGTTGTCGCCCAAAATAATTTGCAGAATTTTCGGCACAGGGTTTAACAACTTAAAATCGCTGGGAGTGAGTTCAAAACGCATCTGCCAAGATAGAGGCATAGCGGCTTTGTGAACACCGACCGATCGTTTCACCCGATCTTGCGACGAGACCGGTACACAGCGTAACTCGACAATACCAATATCACCCTGGCTGGGGCATTCATCAATAAATTTATTTAAATCTTCGGCAATATTCTCAAGTGCTGTATTGCCAGCCGATTTTTCGGCACCCAGTGCCGACAATAAACGTTCACGACCAAACACTTCGCCTGCTGGGTTAACCGCATTGATAACGCCCGCGGTGTACAAAAATACACGGTGATCGTGAGACACCTCGCACTCAATGCTCTGCTCAGATACCGGCCCCCAATTATTGGAAGAAAATGCCGGGTAAGAACTGCTCAGCTCGTGCACTACATTGCCTTTATCATCCAAAACTAAGGTGCTGGGCATACCGGCAGACCAAACTTCGATACAGTCTGCCTCGGGATTTTGCTGCAGTATTGTTATGGCAATACTTACGTTTTCTGGCACAGTGCGATCAAATACTTTTTTCATCTCTTGAGCCATAACACCTGCGGGAATATCTTTCGCCGCCAGTGCATGAAAAAAAGAAAAAAACGGAATCGCGCCAACAAATGTTGCCATGCCGTCACTGATGGCGCTACCCAACACCACATAAACGTAGCCATTAGGGCTTAATTGGCAATCGATAAAACTGCCCCAAGTGCCGGGGGAAGAATCCAAGTACCAATCAAAGCTGGCCAAGCTGGCCTTGTTTTTACGCTGGTTGCGCGCAATTTGAAGAGCCACAGCGTGTTCATTAGCCAGCCGACTGTTTAAGCTCAACAAACGAGTATTCTCGCACTGCAGCTTATTTAGAATGGATAAATTACGCTGATAAGTTTGTAGTTTTAAAAACACCTCGCGCTTGTCCAACGGACAAAACAAAAAATCGTGCACATGATCATTGAGTGAATCGGCGGATTGGTTTTGAGCAACAATCAACCATAAATGAAAAACAATTTGCTTGTGCACCTGATCGCACAAACCATCTATAAAATCTGCGTTTTTTACCGCTTGATTTTGATCCAAAATTAACAGCAAAGGACCTTGGATCTGAACGCCATCGAGTGTAAGAGCCAAATGGGAAAACGAATCACAAGCCGTAAAGGGCATATTCAACTCTTTAAAAACCCACTCCAACGTAGCTCGTTCACTGGCTTGGTTAGACAGTAAATAAATAGCCACGCCAGCTAACCGATTTCAAACTTTTGCTGAAAATTAGAAATTTTCAGCACTTTTAAAATATGCGGTTTACAGTTGGCCAACCGAATAACGGTTTTATCGCCTGTGTGACGCAACATGTTGAGCAACATTCCCAACCCGGAGCTTTCCATGTACTCGGTGTTGCGAAAATCGACAATGTATTCTTTACCTGGATTGCTTACGTAGGCTTCACGAAAATCTGCCACCGAATCAAAATCGAAGTTAGTATCCAGAGTAATGGTTACAATACCATTTGCGTTACTGGTAGAAATGGCCATAGTTCTCCCGCTTAAAATAATTCCACATCGCCCGACTCCATACTGGTCTGAGCTACTTTTCCGGATAAATTTTGTTCTCTAAACTCAGCGCGCAGTTGCTTTAAACGCTCGGTAACCTTAATCAGTTGCTCGCAGGTCGTGGCTTGTGCAAGCTCGGAGTGAGTTACTAGCGCAACTTCGTTAATGTGCTCCAGTCGCGTTTGCACATGAGCAGACAACTGATTAATAATATCTTCAAATTGTAAGGCGCGTATTGAGTTATCCACCTCGGTATTTATTTCCTTCGAGGCATCCCCCAAGGCTCCTAAAACAACCTCCGCCTCTTTGTTAAAGGTTTCGATGCGCCCCAGTAACGTATCGATGTTCAGCCGCCCTTCAATCACCGAATTAATATCCAGCGAGGCAACCTGGCTCACTTCTTTATTTACCTCAGCCATACTGGTTTTAGCGCGACTGACTCGCGCGCGAATTTCATCGTTTAAACTGGCCGAGGAAATCGACAAACTCCGCACCTCGTCGGCAACCACAGCGAAGCCGCGCCCGACTTCACCGGCCCTGGCAGCTTCGATGGCGGCGTTGAGTGCGAGTAAATTGGTTTGATCGGAAAGATTGTGAACCTCATCTAAAATACCGAACATGCTTTCCATGTGTTCGGTCATATCGTTGATTCGGTGAATGGCGGCAATGCTTTTTTCACTAATATCCACCAACAAATCCACGTAACCTTGCAAAATACTGTCAACCAATGCGACAAAATCTTTAAAACTAAAATCTTGATTGTGTGTTTCGCTCTCAACCGATTGATTAACGCTTAACCCCGACACCAACTTTTGCGACATTTGCGACTGTTGGCCAGCGTTATTAGAAATGCTGCGAAAGCTGTCTTGCAAAATAAGTGTGGCATCTTGAATTAACGTGCGAATGCGAGAGATGTTCTCGTTCACGGTACCGGCTTCTTCGCTGACAATTTTTTCGAGCTCCGCACCGATATTTTCCATATGGTGCTTCCAGGAATCGCTCACTTGATTTAAGGCATCTGCTTCTCGACCGTTGGTTACTGCCGATTGATCCGACATATACTGACTGGCATTCCACCAAAATAGCAGAATCAAACTCAACAAAACGGGAATGAGGTATACCCGTTCCACGTCCAAAATTACGAGCACCAAAAGCAAAACGCAGGCAAAGCAGCCTGCGCCAAAGGCCTTGATGAATTTAAACAACCCCATTAATACCCCTGCTCTCGATACTCATAATTCCACACTAAATACATAACCGGTTACAGCTTGTAGCAAGCTTGCACCAGAAATTCGGCAATTTTATTGAGTGGTAAAACCCGATCCACAACACCGGTTTCCACGGCCACTCTGGGCATCCCCCAAACAATCGAGGAAGCCTCATCTTGGGCAATTGTTACCGCGCCACTGTCTTTCAACTGCCCCATACCATTAGCACCATCGGCACCCATACCGGTTAACAGTGCGGCAACAATTTTGGCTCCTCTGAGCGCTGCCGCCGAGCTAAACAAAACATCCACCGACGGTTTATGTCGATTAACCGGTTCGGAGTCGTCCAGTTGAATCAATAGCTGCCCCTTGCGCTCAACCACCCGCAAATGTTCGCCACCTCTGGCCAGGTAAACGGTGCCCGCTTGCATAGGGCTGTTGGCATTATCGGCTTCTACGACGTTTAATTGACTAAAGCGATCTAATCGCTCGGCAAAGGAGGCTGTAAATTTTTCGGGCATATGTTGAACTATAGCAATTGGCGGCATAATTGCTGGCAAACTGGATAAAACCTTGTTAATGGCAATGGTTCCGCCGGTGGACGCACCCAGTAAAATCAAATCCAATTTATTGGCTTTAAAGTTTTTCCGATCCAGTTCCCGGTAATCAGCGCCTTCGCTTGGTCCCTTTAAATCCATTGCCCCCAAACGTATTCGCGCGGCTTGTTTTACTTTGGCGCAAATAATTCCGCCCATTGCGTTGAGATTGTTAGACAAATCGGCTTTTGGTTTGGCCACAAAATCAACCGCGCCAATGGCCATGGCTTCCATGGTAATTTGCGCGCCCTTTTCGGTCAGCGTAGAAACCATAATTACCGGTATAGGTCGCAACCGCATCAGATTTTTGAGGAAAGTAATGCCATCCATTTTGGGCATTTCCACATCCAGCGTTATCACATCCGGGTTCAGTTGTTTGATTTTCTCCCGAGCTTCATAGGGATCGCCCGCAGTGCCCACCACATGAATATGAGGGTCGCTGGATAAAATAGACGACAGTAAGGCTCGAATTAATTCCGAGTCGTCAACAATCAGAACATTAACAGGCTTCATAACTAAAAAAGCTCGACATCCCCTTCAACAGGCTGTTGATCGATGGTTTTCTGGTAATCGCGCTCGCGCACAATAATGGTATCGTTGTGCAACACTTTGAGTTTTTTCACCTTGGCTTTGCCCGTTAATGGATCAAACAGAATCTTTCTTGGAAAACTGTCGCCCAGATCTTGGGCAACTAGATCGATATTTTCTTGATGCAAATATAAAAGGACAAAATCGGCATTCTTAGCACCAATATTGTTGGCCTGTTTAAGCACCTTACCGCCACCAAAAACTTTGGCTTTTATATTTCGACGCACGGCTCCATTTTTTAACATCTCGTTAACAAGATGTTCCATGGCGTAATTACCGTAGCGTGTAGCATTACTGGCGATATTGCCCCAGGTTACATCGCTGGCCAGTTGTTCAGTGAGCGGCAACATAAAATGATTCATACCGCCAACACCGGATTTTTCATCCCACAAGCACGCGGACACACACGAACCTAAAGTCGTGGCGATGAGCTCATTATTTTTGGTAACGTAAAATTCCCCGGGTAATATTTTGGCCATAAAAATGCCGTGCACGCGATTCCAAAATCGATTAACGTGCTCAAATCCGGGCAAGGTGGGTTCTGGGGTCGCAATTCTTACGGAAGGGGTTTTGTAGCGCCGTTCTAATAACTCCCCGGTTCCATCGCTGTCATTCATAGACTGCCAGGCTCCGAACTTATTTTAATGTAGGTAGTACGACCATCGGGTTTTAATTCTCGATAATCTTTGGCAATGCTCTCGCTGTGGCCCAGCATCAATACGCCACCTGGGCGCAATAATCGTAAAAACTTAGCCAGCAATACCGCTTGAGTGGGCTTATCAAAATAAATCATTACATTGCGGCAAACGATAGCGTCGAACGGTCCTTTAACGGGCCACTCGTGCATTAAGTTTAAAGGTTTAAAGGTAATTAAACGTTTTAGCCGATCATCAACTTTAACCTCTTCACGCAGTTCGGTGTAGCGGCGTTTAAACCAACGCTTTTTTGTGGCTTCGGGTAACGATTCAATTCGGTCGGCATCGTAAACACCGTTTTTGCCGGACTCCAATACATTCGTGTCAATATCCGTGGCTAAAATTTTGCAGTCCCATTGTTGAAGACTGTTGCCAAAAAATTCACACAAGGTAATCGCCAGGGAATAGGGCTCTTCCCCGGTAGAGCAGGCAGCGGACCAAATTCGCAATCGTTTGCCGGCGCCGTAAAGACGAACATGACTGGGTAGAAATGTGTCTTTTAAGTAGTCGAAGTGATGACTTTCCCGAAAAAAACTGGTGAAGTTAGTGGTAATGGCGTTTAAAAAGTTGGGCAATTCGTTGCTGTTGGCGTCTTCCAGCAATTCGTAATACCGGCTAAAACTTTCAACTTTTAACTCGCGCACTCGCCGCATTAAACGCCGGTAAACCATTTGGCGTTTACTTTCGGCGAGCACAATTCCCGTTGATTGATAAACCAGACCACAAAGCTTTTCGAATTGTTGATCTGATAGACTGTGTTTATCCGCTCTCGCTTCCACTGTGTGCTACTCGATAAACTACCTGACAGGTAGAAATAATAATCAAACGCGCGATTAGCAAAACACTAAAAATTTACCTATTCACCAATAGCGCGTTACTCATTTCTGCAAGCACTATCGATTAGAATTCTTCCCATTCGTCATCGGAACTTACCGGTCTTAACGCAGGTCGTCTGGCTGCGGTAGCGCGTGAGCTGGTCGCTGGTGGTGCAGCGGGCCGCTCGTGCGCTTGGCCCGCTGCGGGTAAACTGCTGTCCTCGCCCAGTTTAAAGAAGCTAATTTGCTGCAATAGGGATTGAGCTTGGTCTTCCATGGATTTACTGGATGCCGAAGCCTCTTCCACTAGGGCGGCATTTTGTTGCGTCATTTCATCCATTTGCGATACAGCTTTGCTCACCTCGGTAATACCGGCGGATTGCTCGCGACTGGCATCGTCGATGTTGGAGACCATCGATACTACCTCTTGTACGGCGGCGACCAGTTCATCAAAGGTGTGCCCGGTATCATCCACCAAGCGCGTACCTTTGGTTACTGCATCGGAGCTGTCGTTAATCAAGCCTTTAATTTCTTTCGCCGCACTGGCACTGCGCTGGGCAAGATTGCGCACTTCGGCGGCCACTACCGCAAAGCCACGCCCCTGTTCGCCGGCACGCGCCGCTTCTACTGCCGCATTTAACGCCAACAAATTAGTTTGGAAGGCAATTTCATCGATAACACCGATGATGTCCGAGATTTTTTTGCTGGATTTACTGATGTCTTCCATGGCATACACCGCGTTTTTAACCACCTCGCCACCGCTGCTGGCTTTGGCCATAACACCGTTGGCTTTTTCCGTGGCCTCGGTGGCAGATTTAGCATTGGCTTGCACGGTAGATGTTAATTCCTCCATGGCCGAGGCGGTTTCTTCCAGGCTAGAAGCTTGCGACTCGGTACGCTGACTCAAATCATCATTGCCCTGGGCAATTTC
>CAYFFE010000074.1:0-18666 GCA_964342265.1 uncultured Cellvibrionaceae bacterium
TTGTAATTTCCATAACCACAGATAATATCAAAATTAGTGTTAACAGGCCCTAGCGAG
The DNA here is from genome assembly GCA_964342265.1 of uncultured Cellvibrionaceae bacterium. GTDB lineage: Bacteria > Pseudomonadota > Gammaproteobacteria > Pseudomonadales > Cellvibrionaceae > Halioxenophilus. The sequence continues at coordinate 58 of CAYFFE010000074.1, forward strand.
ATGTAACATCGATATAAGTGCAGGCGCGATGCAGTAGAGTGTGGCCACGTATTATTCGCCGCCGAGGGCGAATTGAATTTTGGCACAATTCGACACTGGTACAGTCGCGGTCTTCGCGCTAGCCTATACCCCAATGGAAGCAAAAATAATGAATAACAATGGGGTGCACTATGCAACACGATCTACAAGTTCGTATTCTCAAAGAATTGCTCAATCAGTTAGATGAGGGCACAACCCATGACGGCGGGGTGCAATGTCGTCAACCCATGTCGAGCTACTACGATCCCGATTTGGCTGCTAAAGAGTGGCATACTTTGTTTCGTAACCATCCGCAGATTATTGGCTTATCCGGCGATTTACCCGAGCCCAACAGTTTTATCACCGTAGACGATTTTGGCGTGCCGGTATTGGCCACGCGTGATGCGCAAGGGCAATTTCGGGCCTTTGTTAACGCCTGTCGTCATCGTGGCGCGCAGGTAACCGTCGAGTCCCGTGGCAAGCGCAGCCATTTTAGTTGTCCCTATCACGCTTGGCGTTATGCCAACGATGGCAGCCTAAAAACCGTGCCGCATGAATCGCATTTTGGTGATGTGGAAAAAGCCTGCTTGGGATTGGTGGAGTTGCCGGCCTTGGAGCAGCACGGATTATTGTGGGTGCACCCTCAGCCCACGGGTAAAATAGAGCCAGAATCTTTAATCGGTGGATTTTTAGAGGAATTTGCAGCCAATGATTTTCAGCAGTACGTATTTATGGGTGATAAAACCATCGACAAACGGCTCAACTGGAAATTAGCCAACGACACCTTTGGTGAAACGTATCACTTTAAAACGCTGCACAATCAAACGTTGGCAAAATTAATGCACGGAGATAATTTGTGCTACGAGACGCGCGGGCGCAACCATCGATTTGTTTTTGCTCGCAAATCAATTGATCAATTACGCGATAAACCCGAGGCTGATTGGCGGCTAACCGAAGACGCCACGCTGCTGTATTATTTGTTCCCCAATATTCAAATAATTCTCGGCCCGGGGCGATTAACGCTGGTAAAAATTTATCCCGATTCTAATAATCCGAGTCGTTCCATTTCTCGTGTTCACTCTTATTTTACGCAGCCCATGCTCGATTTCTTAGAGGAGCAACGCAAGGTGCAAGCGCAAAACATGGCGTCTTCCGATAATGTGTATCAGGTGGGCGGTGCCGCCGGAGCGTTATTAACGCCAGAAGCAATAATGGAAGTATTTAACAGTACTATAGAGGACGAAGACTACGTAATGGGCGAAAGCCAACAGCGAACCGCTGAAAGTGGCCAATTGCAATACACCATATTCGGTAAAAACGAAGCGCCACTGCAACACTATCACAATACGTTTCGCGAAGCGTTGGGTATGGCACCTTTAGAAAAAATTAAATGATTTAAAAAAGCTCTGAGTTAATCAGAGCTTTTTAGAAGCTATTTTTTTTTACAGCAGTTTTGGGTAGTAATTACTTCTCTACCCAAAATTGTTTTCAACTGGCGAGTAGTTATTTAAATCGCAACCGTCACTTCATTTTCCACACCGTAAAACCGTTCAAAAAATAAAAACATATTTTCTTTCAGCGGGGTGGTGGATTGTTCCATTTTCATTTGCAGTATGGCACCTTCCCAAATATTCCAGGTTAAGGTCGATAATTTCCAGGCGTCGATATCTGTGCGTATGTCGCCTTCTTTCTGGCCTCTTTTGATTAAGTTAGCCAGTCGTTCGCGCCAGGAGTCTTGTGCTGCGATTAAGCGTTCCCGACACAGCTCACTGGAAGAAGCAATTTCTGCGGCAAAATTTCCCACTAAACAACCTTTTTGTTGTCGTTCGTCTTCGTAGTGCCTGATGATGAATGTAAAAAGGTGGCGGATGCTGTCCATGGCTCCTTTTGGCGCGCACTCCATGATGCGCGCCCAGCCTTTTTCAGCCTGCTGGGCATAGCGGTCGACTATGGCGGCGGCGAATAAATCTTTGCTGGCGTAATGATTATAAAACGAACCTTTAGGTACGCCGGCACGGTTGGCAATTTGTTGTATGCCGGTGGCGTTGTAGCCCTGGCTTAAAAACAATTCCTGGCCGGCTTGGGCTAGGCGCTCGGGTATCTCGTTAGGGTCTGATGATCTGGGCATATTCGTGTTGGTCCTAATGCATAGTTTATCTTTTTAGACCAATCATTTCTGTCTTTATTAGAATTGCCGTTGCAATGTAAGCTATAGAATTCGTGATTAGCATAATGCCGAGTTAATCTCGACTCGGTAATTATTGAATTGCGAGAAAAATACGAATTCAAATTACCGTTTTAATTCTGCGGCTTACTTTTAACCGGTACTTCCACGTTATGGACGGCGTTCTTGTAAATTAAGCAAGCGCATTCATCCGTGCAGTTCCGGTGGAACCTCACTAAAAACCAAAGGTTCCTTTGTTTATTGATCAGCGGCGTTTATTGACGAAAAGAAACGACTGGTCATATTATTCTTTTCACTATCGTCCCTAGTATAACAATTTGAAATGATAATGTATTAATTGGAGTAATTATGAGTGATTATGGCTTGAAAGATAAAGTGGCGTTAATTACTGGTGCCAGTACCGGAATCGGCCGTGCTACAGCGATGGCTTTTGCAAGAGAAGGCGCAAAGGTAGCGATTATAGACATCAATGCTGAAGGGGCGAGCAGCACGGTCGCCGAGCTGCAAAGCCGGGGCGCGCAAGCCATAACGGTTCAGGCGGATATTTCACAAGGGGAGCAGGTTAAGGCTGCCATTGGCGAGATTGTGCAACAACTGGGTCGTATTGATGTTGCCTGCAATAACGCCGGCGTTGAGATTGAGGCCGATCCGCTGGTAAAAACCACCGAGGACGTATTCGATAAGGTAATGTCGGTTAACGTGAAAGGCATGTGGCTGAGCATGAAATACGAAATCGAGCAGATGTTAGCTCAAGGCGATGGCGGAGCCATTGTGAACATTGCCTCGGTGGCGGGTTTGATTGGTTCGGCGCGACAGCCGATTTATACCGCCTCTAAGCATGCGGTGGTGGGTTTAACCAAAGCGGCGGCGCTGGAGTACGGGCGTAAAGGTATTCGGGTGAATTCGGTGTGCCCGGGTGTAGTGAATACCGGCATGACCGATCGCGCGATTGAGCTCGACCCTAAGCGGGAAAAAACTGCACCGCTGCTGCACCCCATCGGCCGCATTGCCGAGCCCGAGGAAGTGGCAGAAGCGGCGCTGTTTTTGTGTTCTGGCAACGCCAGTTTTGTATTGGGTCATCAATTTTTGGTAGATGGCGGTTTAACGGCCACCTAATTTTTCCGCTGACCGTCGAATTTTTTTAAGCTTGCGCTGGTACTAAGCGTCCAGCTTAACAATCACATCGTGTAAATCACCTTTCTCGACTTCCGGTGTTTGCAAACCCACTTCCATGGCCTGCTTCATACGCTCGGCCATGCCGGAGTGGGTCGCTGATTGATAAAAGCTGGAGTATTCGTTGGCGAAATCCTGATCGTTGGTTTGATCGGCATCGTTTACCAATTTTTTGGTGAGGGCGATGGCGTGTTGCGGGTAGATGGCAATGCGTTCGGCCAGTCGCGCCACGAATTCATCAATTTTATCGGCGGCAACGGCGCGATTGATATAACCGTAACGCTCGGCTAATTCCGCATTAAAATCGTCGCAACCTAAGAGAATTTCCATGGCGCGGCTGCGGCCTACCAAGCGAGGTAAGCGCACGCAGCCACCGCCGCCGGCAATTAAACCCAATCCCACCTCGGGTTGGCCAAAAACCGCTTGGCCGATTGCCCCAAATCGCATATCCAACGACAGCAAAAATTCGCTGCCACCACCGCGGGCAATGCCTTTGACTTTGCCAATAGTCACTTTGGGCATGTTGCGATAAAGCTCAAACATCGATTGCAACATGCTGGGCGTTTTACCATCGGGTGCCGGGGTGCCTTCAACTTGACGAATCATATTGACGTCGGCGTGGGCGATAAAAAAATCGGGATTGGCGCTGTCGAAAATAATAACTTTTACACTTTGGTTGGCCTCTAGTTCTTTACCGGCTTTGTACAAATCTTTCATTAATTGTGTATCGAGAATGTTCACCGGGCCGTGGTTAATAGTAACCGTGGCAATGGCACCGGCGTAAGAAATCGATAAAGACGAATAATCGTTGCTCATAAATTGTGTGCTCTCAAAAAGTCGAATAAGCTTTCGGCCAGCCGCGTTGGATTTTCGATAGCCGTCATATGGCCGGTATTTTCCATAATGCAATGGGTGCAATTTTTAACGTGTCGGGCAACCAGTTCGGCCGGCTTGATGAACATGCGATCGTGTTCGCCCACCAACATTAACGTAGGGCACTGGATTTTTTGTAGGCTGGCAATGTGTGGGTCGTAGCTGGTGTAAAATTCATCGATAAAATCGGCAAAGTTTTCGGGGTTGCCTATGGCGGAGCAAGCAAAATACAAAGCGAAAGCTTGCTCGGGATTAGCTGTATTGGGTAGGCAATTTAAAAAAGGGTTGTGTAAAGCCGTGGCGCGATTTGCGCTGCAAATATTACCCCAGGGAGCGCCTCGAAATGCATTGGCCAGTGCGCGGTTTCGTTTTTGATCTTTTTCGCTCAATGGCGGAAATTCGTAGGCCGGATCATCGATTTCGCAAAATTGGTCTATGGGGTAGGTGGCCGAGCCCGTGTTGGTGGCCAATAAACTCAACACGCGTTGGGGGTTTTGCGCGGCGTATTGAAAACTCACAATACCACCGGTGGCGTGCGTTAATAAATGGAATTGCTCTAAACCTAATTGATTGGCCAGCGTTTCAATGTCGTTACACAGTGTGGCGACGTTGTAGCCTTTTTGAGGGCCGCTGACTTCGGTAAATCCGTGGCCGCGCATATCCATGCTAATAACGCGATAGCCAGCTTGATACAAACGATCGGTCATGCCGGTAAGCGACCAATACAAGTGGCTCTCGGACAGGCCGTGCAATGTAATAATGGCCGGTGCTTGTTCGGAAGGGGCGGCATCCGTGTAGTGCAGTTTAAGGGCACCATCGTTTATATAGGGCATGGGTTGTCCTTATTGTTTATTGGTAGGTTTTAACATTCGAGGAAATTAATTATTCGCCGCGTAAAAAGGTTGGGCTTTGCCAGGCGGCTTTAGGGTACTGGTAAAATCCTTGGCCGCTTTTCATGCCGAGGTGGCCTTGGTTTACGTAGCTGTCTAAAAACTCCACGGCGCGTTTAAACTCCGGGTCGCCATCGCGCTCAAATTTAGCTTGGAAAATATCGCGCGCTAAATCCAAACCCACCATATCCAGTTGCCCAAACGGGCCAATTTTATTGTAACCGGCGGCCATTACCGAGCGATCGACGTTTTCCACCGTGCCGTAGCCGTTAACCACCAGCATAATGGCGTTTTTGTGATTTAAAATTAATAAACTGTTCCACAAATAACCGTCTTTTTCGGCGGTGTGAATAACCGGTGTTTGGTTGAGACTAATACTGAATTGTCGCAGTGTTTCGGTAACGTCGGGGTGGGTTTTGGGGCCGCCGACAATATCGATTAATCCGCCGTAAAGGTGAAAGTGCAGCGCGGAGAATTTTTCGCGGCGTTGCACGGCGTCTTCGATTTCGGACACCAGCAGCGACGAGGTATTGGTGGTGAACAGTGTTTTCTCGGGGCAGAGTGCATCAAATTGCTGATGCACCTGGCGCTTTAGCGACAATTTTTCCGGCACGGATTCGCTCAGTAAATCGGCGTTTTGTGCCGCCTCTTGAGCATCGCTTGTGTAGTGAATGCGAGCCAGACCTGCTTCGGCGTGCTCGCCGTTAATCAGCCCCAACTTGGCTGCCCCTTTGAGTTGTTGTTGATGTTTGTTGGGGGCATCGGCCAGCATCGCCTCTGAGACGTCGTACACTACGGCTTGGTAACCGGCCATGGCGGTGATGAGCGAATTCCAGCAACCAATGGTGCCGCCACCGACAAAACAGACTTTTTTAATTTCGGATATATCCATGAAAACCTATTCCTCAAAGCTTGAAGGACGACGGTATTAAGGTGAGCACAAACGATTAGATGCGCTTCTACCAATCATTATTGTTTTAATTTTTGCAAAACACATATTCTCGCTCGCCGGTTGACTAAGCGAGCCGACTGGCCATATTGTTTGGGCAATTTACTTGGCTTGTCAATGCTTAACGGCTAATTCAGTCGAGTGGGCTTGTGGTTCACCCCGGTACAGAACCAACAGGCTTTTATTGCATTTTGGGCAATACTTTAAAAATGGGTTTGAGTGAGTGGGGTTAGTGGCTGTGTTAATCTATAGGAACTTCTTTATGAGAACTTCTTTATAGGAGCCTCTTTACAGGAACCACAGAGTTGATTAGAGGTTCCTATGAAGGCAAGAGATTTAATACAAAAGATACAATAACAGCCAATAGATCCCACACTTAAATTTCACATCAACCATCGAATAATCACATTAATTATCAGAGAGGCGTTCATGTCTGCCGAAACCCTTCCAGAAACCCAGTTACAACTCCGATCCGAAATCACCAGCGACGGCCAACTGCGCTTGTCGCTCAACCGTATTCCCGTTCCCCAACCCAAAGCGCACGAGGTGCTGGTACGGGTAGATGCCACACCTATTAACCCATCGGATTTGGCGGTGCTATTGGGGCCAGCTGCGGTGGATTCTTTGGCCGTCGAAGGCGCTGGCGAGAACGCCAAAGTAACCATGGCGGTGGAGCCGCGCATTCTAAAAGCTTATGCCGCGCGCCTGGACAAGGCCATACCCGTGGGTAACGAAGGCTCGGGTGTGGTGGTTGCTGCCGGCGAGCAAGGCCAAGGGTTAATCGGCAAGGTTGTTGGCGCAGCTGGCGGAGGCATGTACTGCCAGTATCGCTGCGTACCGGCCATGGCGTGTTTGGTTATGAACGAAGGCACAACGGTCGAGCAGGCGGCTTCCAGCTTTGTTAATCCACTCACCTCGCTCAGCATGGTAGAAACCATGCGCATGGAGAACCACACGGCGTTAGTGCACACCGCAGCAGCCTCAAACCTGGGTCAAATGCTGGTTAAAATCTGTAAAGACGACGGCGTACCCTTGGTAAACATTGTGCGTAAACAAGAGCAGGTGGATTTGCTAAAAGGCATTGGTGCCGAGTACGTATGTAATTCTAGCGACCCCGATTTTATGGAGCAGTTGGTAAACGCGCTGGAAAAAACCGGTGCAACCTTGGCGTTTGACGCCATCGGTGGTGGCAAATTGGCCAGCCAGATCATCACCGCCATGGAAATCGTTGCCAGCAAAAACATGAAAGAGTGGACGCCCTACGGCTCGGATGTGCTGAAGCAGGTGTATGTGTACGGCGGATTGGACATCAACCCGATTCAATTAAATCGCTCGTTCGGTATGACTTGGGGTGTGGGCGGTTGGTTGTTAACGCCGTTCTTGCAGCGCTTGGGTATGGAGCGTTTACAAGAGCTGCGTAAACGCATTGCTAACGAAATTAACACGACCTTTGCGAGCCATTACACGCAAGAGATTTCACTGCAGCAAGCGCTTACCGAAGAAACTATTCGCAGCTACGCCAAACAGGCAACAGGCGAAAAATATTTAATTCGTCCACAACTGTAAAGCTAAAATTAAGTAGTTTAGGTAGAGAAACCTCCGAGTTAATCGGAGGTTTTTTTAACTCGGGGTAACCGTGTACTGATCGAATCGTTCCGTGCCGGTGCCTGCCTCTGTGTGAACCCAATAGGTTCGACGAATTGACTCGCCTTTTTTATTAAATTCCTCGTGCATTTTCATGCTGCCCCAGCGCTGTAAGGGCGGCGGATTACTGCCAAAATTATCTTTGCGAAAGCGATCCATCGAGTTTTCCACGCGCTTGTGTAAGCGAAGATTTACGTCTTGCTCCTCGTTAATTAAATTATCCGTTGAGTTGGGGCCGCCAAATATATCGGGTACACCGTGGGATTTGTTGTTTTTAGCCGGTGTGAACGCGGGGTTGGCCACGGCCGCTTTGGCCAGAAGCTTGCGGTCGGCACCTTTTTTTCGCCGGCGCAGACTGGCACTTCTGAATATATCAAAGTCACCAGTGATGTAATCCACCCGTTTATAACCATAACGACCCGTGCGTTTGATTTTAGGGAACGCCGAACTGGTGTAATCTTTTTTGCTGATCTTCTTACGGCTTATAGTACCTAAGCCCTTAAAACGACGGGTTTGGTTGTCCTTTGTGGTATCGTACAACGATTGTTTGGGCATGGGGCTTTCCTTTGTTGGTAAGTATTGCCGTAGTGCCGGAATAATGTGTTAATTTCGCAGTTTCAGATAATAAGTGCACTTGGAAATAGTATTTGCAGTTACCGGTCGGTAACTCGCGGCAACGTAAAAACTATCGCACTGCTGGGCAAAGGGAGAATTCCCTAAAAAGTCACCGAGTTAAGTTATAACGGTCGGTTAAGCGAGTTGTCAACGGGACAAAAAAGTCCCACCCCCATACAAATTTTAAACATGACGATAAATATCGAGCACTACCTTACACGGCAACTCAAAGCCACCGACGTTAAAGTTCTCGAGGCTGTGCAAAGCCTATGGAGTGGGTACGGCCAGTTGTTGCGTTATCAATGCCAGGGCTGCGAGTTTGATTCAGTGATTGTGAAACTTATCCAACCGCCGGCTCAAAGCGAGCATCCAAGAGGTTGGAATACCGATTTAGGTCATCGGCGAAAAGTGTTGTCCTATCAAATTGAGGCGAATTGGTATCAATTTTGGGTTAATAAAATAAACCGTAAAGTTCAAACGGTGTGTCGGGTAGCGAACTTTCTGGCTTATCAGCAAAACCGGCAAGGCAGTATTCTGGTGCTGGAAGATCTCAACCAAGCGGGTTTTACCGAGCGCTACAATCAGCTATCGATGCCACAAGTTAAGAATTGTTTGCGCTGGTTGGCAAATTTTCATGCGCACTTTTTAGGCGAGAGCCCGGAAGGCCTGTGGCCGATTGGAACCTACTGGCATTTGGATACTCGGCCCGAAGAATACGAAAAAATGGCCGAAGGTCCGCTAAAGCAATTGGCTCATGCCATCGATGCACAATTAAACAATGCCAAATACCAAACCATTGTTCACGGTGATGCCAAGCTTGCCAACTTTTGTTTTGCCAAACATTCAAAATCAGTCGCGGCGGTGGATTTTCAATATGTGGGTGGCGGTTGTGGTATGAAAGACGTTATATATTTTATGTCCAGCGTATTTAATGAGTCTCAATGTGCAGAACATGAGCCGGCAATATTGGAATATTATTTTAGCGAATTAGAAGCAGCCTTAAAAAGCAAAAACACCAACATAGATTTTAATGCCGTGAAAACCGAGTGGCTCACACTGTACCCATTTGCTTGGGCAGATTTTTATCGGTTCTTAATGGGATGGAGCCCTGCACACAAAAAGCTGCATGGCTATGGCTACGCTCAGGTCGACTGTGTAAAGCGATTGTTAAGCAACCTTTAGCAGGTGCTTTCTTAATAGGTTAATTAGTGAGGTAAGCTCGTGGCGATATTGGTATGATTACCTACGTTCGTTAAAAAACAATGCGTTATCTAAATCGGTCGAGACCCAGTGGTAAATTTAGTCCGCTTATAGGCCATTAAAGTGAATAAATGACTGTAAAACAGGAAATACAATGAAAAAGGTACTTATAGTAGTTGCGCTTCTCGTGGCTACATTAGCTGCATTACCCTTCTACAGTGGTTACCGTGTTGAACAAGAACTGCAAAAAGTAGTAGACGCGGTTAACGATTACCCGGGTTACGAAGCCAGTCTAGAAGATTACTCCAAGGGTTGGCTAAGCAGCTCTGGCACCTTAAAAATTAACTTTACAGTTGTTGCTCCGGGCAATACTGGCGCTACCCCCGAGCCCGAAGATCTCGGCTTGCCTGTTGAGTTTAATGTGGACCATGGGCCATTGTTATTCAATGATATTGCGACCGTAGGCTGGTTTTCTTATCGCTCCAGTATTAGCCAAGAACTACTCAATAGCGCCAACTCAAATGACGGGCAATTTACGCTAATCGACGCAGAGCATTTAATGTTCGGCAGCGGCTATGCCAACCTGGCCGGCGACATGCAATTTAACAGCGAAATTGCAAAATTTAACTATGCTGATCAATCCTCTGATGTGGAATTTAATGTGGATTTTGGCGGTGCCAGTGGTAACGGCTCACTAGCGCGGAACGGATTAATTGATTTTGATTTAGCCATTGGCTCGCTTAAATTTAAAAATAGCAAGGAAGATTATATAACCGTTGCCAGCTCTACTCTTGCCGGTAGCGGTGACTACAGCAAAGTCGTATCGAATTCTTTGTATCCTTCCGAATTCGTTTTTATTATTCCCAAAGTGGATGGCCGTGTTGAAGGCAAACCCCTCTTGTTTGAAAAATTTACAATGGCCGCTGAGATTACTTTCTCAGAAGCCGATCCCGTTTTTAGCATGCTTATGGATGCCTCGTTAGCTAAAGGTTCGGTGGATGGTCAGGAAGTTTCCGATGCTGATCTCTCCATCAGTTACGATAACATCAGTTTCGCAATCTACGACAGCTACATGAAATATACTGAAGCGATGCTACAAGACCCGGCCAGTCAGCCTGATTTTACGCAGTTATTTTCTGAAGAAGATATTAAAGAGGCTTTAATCTATAACCCCGGTTTTTCTATTCATAATCTTCAGGCAACCGTTCCCGACGGTAATTTACAAGGCAGTATGAAAGTCGCTATACAACCGCTGCAGGATTTTGATCTAGCAACAGTTTTTCAAAAACCTGAGGTATTAATCAACATGACAACGGTTAATTTAAATATGTCGGGCGACAAACCGTTAGTACACAAAATGATGGAGCCCAAAATCCGACAAGATATCGAAGTACAATTGGCCGTTTTAGAGGCTCAAGGGCAACCTCAGAATATGACGCTAGAAGAAGTGGATAATTTGGTTGAGACCTCAGTAGTCGCAACGATTCAGCAATTGAGTCAGCAGGGATTGGTGGTGGAAGAAAATGATCAATACGTAACTTCTTTCTCGCTAATCGCTGGCAACGCTAAAGTAAACGGTGTGGACTTTCCTTTAGATGCACTCATGGGTGGCATCAAGCAATAATGTAATAGCCTCAGTTTTGATCTATGTTGATTTAAAAAGCGGTACGATTAAAACAAATCGTACCGCTTTTTTTATTTGCGCAGTGTGGTAATCAGTACAGCCATTCGGTCTTTAACTTCTTGTAACATTTTATTATCGTTGGTGCACGATTGAGCGTGGTGGTCGTTAGTTTTAGCCACGTCGCTCATCTTGTTTACGCTGTCCATTATGTTTTGTGTAACACCGGTTTGTTGAATAATGGATTGGGCAATTTCTTCGGTAAGGTGGGCAATTTCTGCAATGGCGTTGGTAATGGTGTGCAAATGTTCGTCGGCTTGCGCGACATTGTTAACACTTAAGCCAGAGGTCTGTTGGCCCTGCTCAATAGCGTGTACTGCGTTTTTTGTGCCCGACTGCACATTGGCAATCATTTGCTGAATTTCCTCGGTGGATTGTTGCGTGCGCGCGGCCAGGGTTCGCACTTCGTCGGCCACCACGGCAAATCCGCGCCCTTGTTCGCCCGCTCTGGCCGCTTCGATGGCGGCATTAAGAGCCAGTAAATTAGTTTGCTCGGCAATACCTTTAATAACATCCAGTACTGAGCCAATTTTACTGGCGTCTTCATCCAGTGAGGCAATTACGGCGGCAGTGTCTTTAATTTGCCGCGAGGAGTTGTCGATGGACGACACTGTATTTTTCATAGCAAGAATACTGGTGTCGGCGGAATTATTGGCTTGTTTCGCGGCTTTGGCGGCGTTTTGTGAGTAATTGGTAATTTGATCAGCCATATTAACCAATTCATGCACTGAATCTTTAACCGTATTCAGCTCATTGTTTTGTTCGCTCACGCCTTGGCTAATAATTCCGGCACTGGTTGTTAAGTTATTGCTAACTTGCTCTAAATCTTTTTGCGCGTTGTCGATACTGCTGCAAAAATCCAACAAGCTGGTGCGCAGGGCTTCCACGCCGCGCGACATCCTACCGATTTCGTCCGGTCGTTTATAAATTTCTTGATGGTCCAAATGGCCTTTACTGACATTGCGCAGATGGGTAATTAAGTTAATGAGAGGTCGCACCACATTTTTTTGCATTAATACATTCGATAAAAAAATTGATCCGAAAATCACGACAATAATGGCCACTATCGATAAATTAATGGCTCGCAGGGCTTCGCTGTGGCTGTTTTTGCTCTTATCCAAAATAGTTTGGTACATGGCCACACCGAGGTTTTCTAAAAGCTTGGTGGGTGGCCGATCGATACCGGCTACGGCGGCATCGCCGGCCGTGTGATCGTAACCGGATTGTTCAAAGGCGTTATAACCTGTTTTGTATAACTCCAACAGGCGATTGTGCTGGGCACGAAAGTTAATCATGTCGTTTTTTAGCGATTGATCTATCGGCAGTTTTAAGAAGGCTTGCGACGAATTATCCACCTTTTGGTGGTAATCTAAAAAACTGTTCCAGTATTTGGTTTTTTGTTCAGGAATGTGGCCACGGATTAACACATTTTTCCATTCCTGGACTTGGCGCTTAAAGTTTAGGTTCGTTTGGTTGGCCAGTTCGGTGGCTTTTACCTCAGTTTGCATTAGCTGGTTGTAATTTTGGATTTTGTCGGTGAGCAGCCAAATACTGTAGGCGGCGATAAACCCAACGACCAGAATGCTGGAGGTTAGCAGAGCGACGACTTTAGTTCGTAATTTCATAAACAACAGCTAAAATTGTTGAGGTGATTAAATCACTTTGTGTAGGAGAAATAACTCGAATACCCGTGTGGTAGGCAAGTCTTATTCCTATAAAGGTTAGACCAGGATAAAAATTTTTTGACGGATAAATTTGAATTTTCTGTTGCAAAGCCACTGGCGCTTAAAGCAACGATTTTCCGTAACTGTTGCTAATTTGTGGCTTTCATTGATTAATAGACCCCAGTAAAACAGATTTATAAAAAATACTAGGTTGCCAGTTTAACAAGAGGAGACAATGGTTAACGAACACGACCCTCAAAACTCGGGCTGCGGTTTGTGCCGCGAGGGCAAGCCTTTGGATTTCGACTTTACCATGGCGTTTCAGCCGATTGTGGACTGTCAAACGCAATCGATTTTTGGGTATGAATCTTTAGTTCGGGGCCTGAAAGGCGAATCCGCCTACAGTATTCTGTCGCAATTGCACAAGGGTAATCTCTATAGCTTTGATCAGGCCTGCCGAGTTAAAGCAATTTCTTTAGCTGCGCGGTTGGGCTTGAAATCCACGCTCAGCATCAATTTTATGCCCAACGCCATCTACGATCCGGCGCGCTGTATTCGAACTACTCTCGCGGCCGCCGATGACAATCAGTTTCCCATCCAGAATATTATGTTCGAGTTTACAGAGGCCGAACAGGTCATCGACAGCGAGCATTTAAAAAGCATTATTAATTTTTATCAGGCCCAGGGCTTTAGAACCGCCATCGACGATTTTGGTGCGGGTTTTGCGGGATTAAATTTATTGGCCGATTTTCAAACCTCGGTGGTGAAATTTGATATGGGCTTAATTCGCAACATTGAGTCGGATCGTGTTCGCCAAACGATTATTACGCACAGCGCTCGCATGCTCGCGGAGCTGAACATTACGCCACTGGCCGAAGGGGTGGAAACTCGCGAGGAAATGCGCTGGTTGCAGGGGCAAGGCATTCGACTCATGCAAGGTTATTGGTTTGCCAAGCCGGGCTTTGAATGCCTGCCAGAGGTGGACTGGCGCCGCTGTGGCTAATTAGGGTTCCAGTAGGTTTTGAAAGTCCTGATTTTTATCGTCGCTGTAATTAAGCTTTAACACAAAATCTTCGTTTTTACCCAAATACAACACTAAACCGCTGCGGCCCTCTTCTAAATCGTTAATCAGTTTGTAGCGTTTTATTTGTGGCAATTTGGGGCGTGGTAGGCCTTTTTGGGGGGGCTTACCCAGTACCACGATTTCTTCGAGTACACCGTTTTCGCTGTCGCTGGCGTGCTGTTTGGGTATCGACAGTGAAATTTCTACACCGTTTTCCAGGTTTTCAATTTTGTGGACGCGCGCGCCGAGGGCGGATTCCTCGTGGCCGGTAACGGCTTTTATTTCCTCGGTTTCTAGGCTGTAGATGGGGGATTCGGCCTGTGCTAAACCTGCAAACAGCACGCTGAGCAGTAGTAGGGCCGAGAAAAATCGGATAATAGCGGTTAAGGGGGGGGGGGTTTTAACTGTAATCATGATGCTGGCTCGTTATTCGTTAAATGCTTCGAGTTTAGCGTTTTTAACACGCAATTGCGTTAAATTCTAGCCGGGTTACCGTGCTTATGATGGGGTTACTTGTAATGGGGTTGCTTGCGCGACAAGCTAATGGGGTGCTCAAGTAAGGCAAGCCAGTAGTGCAAGACCGCAGAGCAAGACAACAGAGCAAGACAACAGAGCAAGCCCATAGACCATCCCCATAGACCGTCCCGATCTCTTGGATTGCTCCCTTACAAAGCGGGTGGTTTACGAGCAATCCTCTAAACCGACCATTATCAATGCCAGGTTCAGACAAAGCACGTCATTATTTTTGCGTAAACATCCTGTAAGCTTACCCACCTGTTTTGTCGACCAAGAAGTTGTTGAGTGAATTTCGCTAATCCCTCGCCTGAGTCCCGCTCGGCTCTGTCTGAACCCCTTTATCGCCGCTACTTTGTATCTTCGTGTCAGTCTACTCTGGCCACTTGGATGCTGCGATTTCCGCTGGGATGGATGGCATGGGATCTCACGCATTCGGCTTTTTGGGTGGGGGTGTTCAGCGCGGTGTTGCTGTTGCCGGCGATCTTTTTAGCGCCCTTGTTTGGTGTACTCTCTGATCGCGTTAATCCACGCAACGGCGTGCTCACCACAATGTTCTCCCAGGGCGCGCTGGCAGCGTTGATAACACTCATGGTTTGGGCGGATTGGCTGGGCTTAAATGGATTGTTGGTGGTGGCGCTGGTTATGGGAATCGTCACATCGGCTCATCAACCTATGCGTCTAGCATTGTTACCCAAGTTGGTATCACGGGCGCGATTGCCCAGTGCCATTGGTCTTTCGGCCATTGTCTTTAACGTCTCGCGGGTACTGGGCCCGGCTGTGGCGGGGGGTATTATCGCCCGAGCCGAGCCAGAGTGGGCCCTGGCCATTGCGGCATGCCTGTTTATGGGGGCGTGGTTTGCCTTGCTGCGTGTTCATATTGAATATCAAGCCGTCTCTGCCCGAGAAACCAGCGTATTGACGGAATTGATAGACGGCCTTAAGTTTGTGGCGGGGCATCGGGCCATTGGCTTTGTGCTGGCGTTAACACTGATGAACGCACTGTTGGGGCGCACGGTGTTGGAGTTATTACCGGCCATATCGGGCAAATTACTCGATGGCACTGCTGTGCAGTTGGCGTGGCTGACGGCGGCTTCGGGGGGGGGATCTGTTATTGGTGGAATTTTACTCACTCAACAGCGCGATCGCGAATCAACGTTAATGCGTTTGGTGCTCACCTGTTTAACCTTAGCCGCATTGATTTTGTTACCCATTTATTGGCTGGCAACGCCCTGGTTGTTAACTCTGGCCGTTGGGCTATTGAGCCTGGTTACCACCACGGTGGGCATTGGCGGTCAGGCGCTCACGCAATTAACGGTGGCTGAACAATATCGCGGCCGAGTCATGAGCTTATGGAGTTTATTGATTATGGGCGGACCGGCCATTGGTAGTTTTGTTGTGGGAGCTCTGGCCGATATTTTAGGCTTTGTGAGCACGCTTATGGGCGTATCGATAGCGGCCCTGTTGGTGCTCGGCTTCTTTTGGCGACAAACCAGTATGTATACCCCATCTCGATAACCGAATATACGCATAGCGCAATGCTTTTAGGGCTCAGGTTCATAACGCGGTGCACAATCTATTAATCCTTTACATTTTTGTAAACAATCCATTCGTTGGGCCTTGGTGGCTTGCTCAAACCATTAATCCCTGGTTTGATTCGACCCCACGGTTTAAGCAGCTAAAGCCGATTGTTGGTTAGACAAACTAACACGGTCAAAGCAATTAAGCTTACGTTCAGGCGTGCGGCTTAAAATGACACATATGGAATTTATCCTATCCCTGTCGTTCTAAGTTCGGCATTTACAGTGATCCATAGCAAAGGAAAATCATCATGAAAAAGCTTCTGACCTTCGTCTTGCTTAGCTTGACTCTTGTTGCCTCGGCAACGTTTGCCAAAGACCTAATCAACAACAAAGACGGCGTGGCCATTAAAGGTTACGACCCGGTATCTTACTTTAAAGATGGCCCAGAAAAGGGTTCTAAAGAGTTCTCTGCAGAACACGAAGGCGTTACTTATTACTTCGTTTCAGAAGAAAACCAAAAAACCTTTGAACAGGCCCCAGAAAAATACGCACCGGCATACGGTGGTTGGTGTGCTTACGCCATGATCGATGGCGAAAAAGTTAGCATTAACCCAAAAAGTTACAAAATTGTTAACGGCAAACTTTTGTTGTTCTACGATAAGTTTTTCACCGATACACTTAAGCTTTGGAACAAAAAAGATGAGCCAGAAACTGATTTGATCAGCACGGCCGACCAAAAATGGGAAAAAATCGTTACTAATGATAAATAAGTAAATCGATTGTATTTAGGGTGGGGGATTAACTGTGCGTAGTAATTTTAGATCGTAGTGGTTAAAGCCTGCACTCTAATGAGTGCCCAATAAAACAAAAGCGAAGCCTCTGAGCTTCGCTTTTGTTTTTTGAAGCAAAAAGTTAGGCAACTTTTTTCAACTTCTTCTTTAGTTTTTTCAAGCGGCTTGCTTGCTTTTCTACTTTAGCTTTACGCGCTTTGATTTCTTTTTTCAAGCTAACTACTTTTTTCTTGGTCGCTTTCTTCGACATGTTGTATTTCTCCTATTCATTACTTGAGTGACCGGTATTCATTTAGATTGCGATCACATAATTCACAATCCACGGCTGCTGCTCAGTGGATATTTGAAGTATATACATTGGGTATCGTTTGTAAAGTTTCTATTTTCATATAGTTGTAACTTTTTATCATCTAAGAGAATTAAAAGCAGTATTCTGATTAAAAATTAGGCGCTATGTGGTCTAATCACACCAATATTAGGTAAAAATATCAGTATTCCACCAATACTGCGGACACCCTTAAGCAAGGAAAGCGAATCGATGAGTCCAAAAAAACGGCAACCCAAGCGAATTAATCTGGCGCTACAAGGCGGCGGAGCCCATGGCGCATTTGCCTGGGGCGTACTGGATAAGCTGCTGGAAGACGGCCGTATCGACATCGAAGGGGTGTGTGCAGCCTCTGCCGGTACCATGAATGCCTGTGTTTACGCCTATGGCCATATGCAGGGCGGCCGCGAAGGTGCGCGCGCCGCGTTGCAGGACTTCTGGTGGCGGATACACAAAGTCGGGCAACTGTACAATCCCATGAAGCAACTGCCCTGGGAGAAATACTGGGCAGTGGATATGGATCAATCCCTGTTTTACGGCGTTTTCGATAACCTTCTGCGCACCTATTCGCCCTATCAATTCAATCCCTTTGATATTAATCCGCTGCGCGATGTGTTGTCTGAATGTGTGGACTTTGAAGCGCTTAAGGAGTGCCAAACCACCAAATTATTCGTCAGCGCCACGCATGTACGATCGGGGCGATTGCGGGTTTTTAATACACACGAGATCTCCTGCGATGTGGCCATGGCCTCGGCGTGTTTACCGTTTTTATTTAAAGCGGTAAACATTGATGGTCAGGACTATTGGGACGGCGGTTACATGGGCAACCCGCCGCTGTACCCGTTATTTTATAAAACCGAGAGTCGCGATATTTTGGTGGTGCACATTAATCCCATGGATCGACCAGAAACACCCACCACTGCATCGGACATTATGAACCGCATTAACGAAATCAGTTTTAACGCCTCGTTAATAAAAGATATGCGTGCAATTGCTTTTGTTAAAAAGTTACTGGAACACGATATGCTTAAAGAAGAGTATCGCAGCCACTTTAAAGACGTGTTGTTGCACTCTGTAAAAGCCGATAAAGCCATGTGCGAGTTTTCGGTGGCCAGTAAACTCAGCTCCGACTGGCAATTTTTAACATTACTGCGCGATCGCGGGCGAGAGACCATGGCCATGTGGTTAGATCAGCACTTTGAGCAGATTGGTGTGAGTGATACCGTGGACTTGCACAAGGAGTTTTTGGCATCGGTTAATCAAATGTTTCCGCCTTGTTCGTAAAGCCAGTATTACAAATTTACAATACAATTCAACAATGCAACAAGCAAAAAATTGCTATCACAAAAGAAAAAGCATGATACAAAATTTTAAACGATTGATTAATGCCAGTATTGGTCTGTTCGGATTGCTGTTCAGTATTCATATTTATGCCTCTATCGATAACTGGTTTGAACAATTTAAAAAAGAGGCCAGCGATCAAGCGTTATACAAATTTTTAT
>CAYFFE010000075.1:0-18661 GCA_964342265.1 uncultured Cellvibrionaceae bacterium
TGTAAGTGCGCGCTTCAGTTGAGATAAACCGTTAAATGGCAAAAGAATACAACCGCACAGATCGCTTAGGCGACGCGCTGCAGCGTTTGTTGGCGCAGGCTATCCAACAGGAGGTCCGCGACCCACGCGTGGGTATGGTCAACATCAACGAAGTGGTGGTGTCGCGCGATTTGTCGTTTGCCAAGGTGTATGTCACCTTTGTGGATCGCGATCACGACGAGCGTCAAGAGGCCGTAACGGCCTTAAACAAGGCCTCGGGGTTTTTGCGCACGTTGGTGGCCAAGCAGTTGGATATTCGAGTGACGCCCAAGCTGCAGTTTATTTTCGATGAAACCAGTGAGCGCGGCCAATCATTGTCGAGCTTGATCGATAAAGCCGTCGCCAGCGATCGACAAAAATCGGTTGACGACGACCCGTCTGACTCCGAACCGTCGTAATTCTCAGGTGGACTAGAGAGGCGTTTTTGGCCAAGAAAAAACAACGTCGTTCCGTTCACGGCGTGCTGGTGTTGGATAAACCACTGGGGTTGTCTTCCAATCAGGCACTGCAGCGCGCTAAATTTTTATTTAACGCCGCTAAAGCTGGGCACACCGGTGCCTTGGACCCTTTAGCCAGTGGCGTATTGCCTCTGTGTTTTGGCGAAGCAACTAAGTTTTCCCAGTATTTGCTGGATGCGGATAAACGCTATCAAGCCACCTTTAGATTAGGATTGGCCACCGAAAGCGGCGATATGGATGCGCCTGTGGTGCACGAGGGCGATGCCAGCGCCATTACGGAAGATCAGGTCTTACAAGCCGTGGCCAACTATCGGGGCAATATCGAACAGGTGCCGCCGATGTATTCCGCGCTAAAACACCAGGGCCAGCCGCTCTATAAATTGGCTCGCGAGGGTAAAGAAATCGAACGCCCGCCACGCGCTGTTTGCGTGTACGTTTACGAGGTTTTGGATTTTCGCCCGGGGCCCAATGCCGAGTTGGATGTGGATATCCATTGCTCTAA
The DNA here is from genome assembly GCA_964342265.1 of uncultured Cellvibrionaceae bacterium. GTDB lineage: Bacteria > Pseudomonadota > Gammaproteobacteria > Pseudomonadales > Cellvibrionaceae > Halioxenophilus. The sequence continues at coordinate 1,000 of CAYFFE010000075.1, forward strand.
AGGCACCTACATTCGCAGTTTGGCCATTGATTTGGGGATGGATTTGGGCGTTGGTGCTGTAGTTTCGAAATTGCGCCGAACCCAGGCAGGGCCTTACGAGTTAGAAAACACGGTAAGCCTTGAGCAATTGGAGTCACTGGCTCAGTTGGGCAATGATTCTTTGGACGCAACCCTGGCACCGGTAGATTCACCATTGACGACATTGCCAGAAATCAGTTTGCCGCAAGACAGCAGTTTTTACTTCCGCCAAGGCCAGGCCGTGTTGGAGCAAAAAGTGTATCGATTTGCCGAAGAAGGTGATAAGGTGCGCGTCTTTTCTGAAACTGGTGACTTTTTAGGCGTTGGCGAAGTAGAAGCCGCCGGGCGAATCGCGCCAAAGCGCGTTGTTGCGGCACTCAACTGAGTCGGGCGCAACCAGAACATTAATAGAATATGCAATTGTGGGTGGCTCCCATCATAAGACCACCGGCAATGCATTAGGCGCGGGCTTATCGCGCCTCGGACCTGTCTGTAAATATGCGCGGGCAGGCCTTAGTTGTTGGGCATCCTATTTGATAGATGTCTGTGGGCATATTTCCTAGAAATGTATGAGGATAAAAGCATGTCTCTAAGTGCTGTCGAAAAAGCGGAAATCGTTAAAGAACACGCTCGTGGTGAGGGTGATACCGGTTCTCCAGAAGTACAAATTGCTCTGTTAACGGCCAACATCAACAAGTTGCAAGGCCACTTTGCAGACCACAAACAAGATCACCATTCCCGTCGTGGTTTGATCCGCATGGTAAACCAGCGTCGCAAGTTGCTCGATTACCTGAAGTCTAAAGATGTTAGTCGTTACGCATCTCTGATTCAGAAATTGGGCTTACGTCGTTAAACCCTGTCAATATGCCCGCTGTTCGCGGGCATATTGGTTTTCTCAAGGCAATTAAAAGCTGCACGAGGCTTTTTTGCTGTGGGATTTGGCAGTTAAATTTTGTTCAGGCGTTAAACCCGTTCGGCAGGTTACTTTGCCAGCGGAATTGTACGTCATTCCAGACTGAGAACTTTGCAGGAGTGGATTACGAATAGATGATCGAGAAAACTGCCAAGCAGAACATTCATATAATTGCAATTTAAGGATATTGTCGTGAATCCTGTAATAAAAACATTTCAATACGGCAATGACACCGTAACCTTGGAAACTGGGCGAATTGCCCGACAAGCATCCGGTGCCGTAATCGCCACAGTTGGCGATACGTCAGTTTTATGTACTGTAGTTGGCGCAAAAGAAGCCAAAGAAGGACAAGATTTTTTCCCCCTTTCCGTACATTACCAAGAAAAGGCCTACGCAGCCGGTAAGATTCCCGGTGGTTTCTTCAAGCGCGAAGGTCGTCCTAGCGAAAAAGAAACATTAACCTCCCGATTAATCGATCGCCCCATCCGTCCGCTGTTTCCCAACGGCTTCTTAAACGAAGTTCAGGTGGTTTGTACTGTTCTATCGGCGAACAAAAACGTCGACCCAGACATCGCCGCAATGATTGGTACGTCAGCGGCCTTAGCCATTTCGGGCATTCCGTTCAGCGGCCCAATTGGCGCGGCTCGTGTAGGCTACACCGAAGCCGACGGCTACTTGCTCAACCCGAGCTATTCGGCCATCGAGACGTCTGAGTTAGACATGGTGGTTGCCGGTACACGCGATGCCGTGTTGATGGTGGAATCTGAAGCCAACGAATTACCCGAAGACATTATGCTCGGTGCTGTTTTGTACGCACACCAAGAAATGCAAGTGGTGATTGCTGCGGCAGAAGAGCTGGCTAAAGATGCGGGCAAACCTCAGTGGGAGTGGACCCCAACGCCGGTTAACGAAGCATTGAAAAATGCCGTTACTGAAGCGATGTCGGCGGGCGTTGCCGAAGCTTACCGCATTACCGATAAACAAGCGCGTTATACTCGTTTGGGCGAATTGCGTAATCAAGCCGTTGCCGATTTGGCCGGCGAAGAGAGTGAGTTTAGCGCCGACGATGTAAAAGCTGAGTTCGCTAAGCTCGAGAAGAACACAGTGCGTACCGCGGTTGTGGCCGGTGAGCCCCGTATCGACGGTCGCGACAACAAAACCGTGCGCCCCATTGCTGTGGAAGTGGGTGTTCTGCCCAATGTTCATGGTTCGGCGTTGTTCACACGCGGTGAGACACAAGCGTTGGTCGTGGCGACTTTGGGTTCTGCTCGCGATGCGCAAATCATCGACGCACTGGAAGGCGAACGTCGCGATAACTTCATGTTGCACTACAACTTCCCACCGTATTCTGTGGGCGAAGCCGGTCGCATGGGGGCCACAGGCCGTCGCGAAATCGGCCACGGTCGCCTAGCTCGCCGCGGTGTGGGCGCAGTATTGCCTACCGAAGACGAATTCCCGTACACCATGCGTGTGGTTAGCGAAATTACCGAATCCAACGGTTCCAGCTCCATGGCTTCCGTGTGTGGCTCCAGCTTAGCGTTGATGGATGCGGGTGTTCCGCTTAAATCTTCCGTTGCTGGCATCGCCATGGGCTTGGTGAAAGAAGACAACGGCTTCGCCGTACTCACCGATATTTTGGGCGATGAAGATCACCTGGGTGATATGGACTTTAAAGTTGCGGGTACTGCCAACGGTGTTACTGCTTTGCAGATGGACATCAAGATCGAAGGCATTACCGAAGAAATTATGGAGATTGCGCTTCAGCAAGCTTTGGATGCTCGATTGCACATTCTCGCTGAGATGAACAAGGTTATTGCCGAATCTCGCGATTCTGTAGCGCAGAGCGCTCCGCAAATCGAAACCATCAAAATTGATCCCGATAAAATCCGCGACATCATTGGTAAAGGCGGCGCTACTATTCGTGCCATTACCGAAGAAACCGGTGCTTCCATCGATATCGACGACGACGGTACCGTTAAGGTTTACGGCGATGGCGATGCATTGGCTGCCGCGTTGGAGCGAATTTCGGCCATTACGGCTGAAGCCGAGATTGGTGAAGTCTACGACGGCAAGGTCGTTCGCATTGTTGACTTCGGTGCGTTTGTTAACTTCCTACCCGGCAAAGACGGTTTGGTGCATATCTCTCAGATTGCCCACGAGCGTGTTAACAACGTAACTGACTACCTGCAAGAAGGTCAGGAAGTGAAAGTTAAATGCATGGACATCGATAATCGTGGCCGCATTAAACTTTCTATTAAAGAGTTGTTAGATAAACCAGAAGAACCGCAAGAGGCTCCGGCTGCTCCACAAGGCGATTCTGAATAGGGTTTAATGCTAAAAGCGATAGGCCAGCGTTGTCTGGCCGTTGCTTTTGATCGGCGACCCTGATCGACCAAAATAAAAAAAGGCTTTAGATTTTTGCACGGCTGTAACCCGCGTGCAGGAAAGTCTAAAGCCTTTTTTATTGGGTGTTTGGTAAGCTTGGGGAATTCCACTTAGCAACCATTGGACAATCAATATGGATTATTTAAACCCCAAACTATTGAAGACGGCGATAGTAAACACAGCGGTGTTGATTGGAGCGTTGCTGATGAGCGGTGGCGCGCTGGCTTGGGGTGCAAAGGGACACGCTGTCGTATGCGAGATTGCTTGGCAACAATTAAAACCGGAGACGCGTGCTTGGCTACAGCCTTTAGTGAATGACAAAGGCTATTCCAGTTTTGCCCAAAGCTGTAATTGGGCCGACCACATAAAAAGCGATCCGTCCTACGACCATCTCAAACCCATGCACTATGTGAACTTGGCTAAAGGCAGCCAAGGCTACTCAAAAAGTGCACTGCAATGCGATCAGCGCTCCTGTATCACGCGCGCGATTCCGTTTTATCAGCAGCAATTGCAAAACCAACAGGGCGATCAAGCCCAAGCCTTACTGCTGTTGGGCCATTTTGTGGGCGATGTTCACCAGCCCATGCACGTAAGCTTTGCCGAGGATTGGGGCGGTAACAAACTGACGTTAAAAGTACCCGGCGAAGACTCAACGCGCAATTTACATTGGTTGTGGGATGTTTGGATTATTGAACAGCCCAATCAAGACTGGCAAACACTGGCGCAGCAAATGTTGGATGCGCCACCTGTAATTTCGGCCAATACGCCAATAAAAAATCAAAACGTGCACGACTGGGCGGCGGAATCGTTTTCTTTGGCGTTAACCATTTATCGTGATTATCACGCCAATGCTGCCGTCAATGCCGCCTATCGTCAGCGCTATGCGCCATTTGCGCGAGAGCGAATTTGGCTGGCCGGCACGCGTTTGGCGATGTTGTTGGAATCTATATACCAATCGCGCGCACCGCTAGACGAGTCGGCGGGTTAGCCATTAGCCGTATAATTTTAGAGTCGACAGCCCCTCGGTTCTCTGTTTACTATTAGCGCCTAATTAATAATAAAAGAGCCTTTCTCAAAGCTTGGAGCGAACCGTTATGCTCCAAGCGTCGCTATCATGACTGCACTTAATCCCTCTCATTTCGACACAATCATTGTCGGTGCCGGCAGCGCTGGTTGCGTACTGGCTAATCGTCTCTCGGCCGACCCTAACCGCAAAGTACTGCTGTTAGAAGCCGGAGGAAACGACAACTGGCATTGGTTTCATATTCCCGTCGGTTACTTGTTTGCCATGGGCAATCCCAGATCGGACTGGTGTTATCAGTTGTCTCCCCAACCCGGTTTAAATGGCCGAGTTTTACCGTACCCGCGCGGTAAAGTGTTGGGTGGATGCAGCGCCATCAATGGCATGATTTACATGCGCGGGCAGGCTCAGGATTACGACAATTGGCAACTACCGGGTTGGAGTTGGCAGGAGGTGTTGCCGGCTTTTAAGCGGTCAGAAAATTTCTTTCGCGGCGAAAATGCTTACCATGGCGGCCAGGGCGAATTGCGCGTGGAGCAGCAGCGCGTTAATTGGCAAATTTTGGACGCCTGGAAAGAAGCCTGTGTGGAGTACGGCATTAACGCGATGGATGACTTTAATACTGGCGATAACGCCGGTGTGGGTTATTTTCACGTTAATCAAAAGAACGGTTTACGGTGTTCAGCAAAACGCGCTTTTCTTGCTTCAAATATTATAAAGCGCGCTAATTTAACGATAAAAACCGGTGTGGTGGTCGATCGTTTACTGTTCAAGGATCACCACGCCTACGGTTTAGAGACGGTGGTAAACGGGAAACGTGAACAACTTTTTGCCGACCAAGAAATTATTCTTGCCGCAGGCGCTGTGTCGTCGCCCTGTATTTTGCAGCGCAGCGGCGTGGGGTCGGAATCGCATTTGGCTGCTGCGGGCATTCGCTGCCAAAAATCGTTGGATGGCGTGGGGGCAAACCTGCACGATCACTTGCAAATTCGCGTGCAATTTAAAGTAGAAAATACCCAAACACTCAATTGTTTAAATCGCACCGTTTTGGGCAAGGGCAAAATGGCGGCGCAGTATTTGTTGCATCGCGCAGGGCCCATGTCGATGGCACCGAGTCAGCTAGGCGCATTTTTTAAATCGGATAGCCAACAGAAAACCGCCAATCTCGAATACCATGTACAACCCATGAGTGCGGATAAATTGGGTTTGAATTTACACCCGTTTCCGGGGATTACTGCCAGTGTTTGCAATTTGCGGCCTAGCTCGCGGGGGCGGGTGGATATTGTCTCCGACAACGTAAGCGAAGCGCCGACCATTAATCCCAATTATTTAGCTACCGACGACGATCGGCAAATTGCTGCTCAATCCATAGACATTACCCGTGAAATTGCCTCCCAGCCCTGTGTTACCCAGTTTAATCCGCAAGAACTCACCCCGGGCAACACCATCACGCAGCCAGAGGCGCTGCAAAAAGCCGCGGGCGATATTGCCACTACGATTTTTCACCCTGTTGGCACGTGCAAAATGGGTCGTGCGGGTGATGCCATGGCGGTTACGGACGAGCGTATGAAAGTGTTTGGCTTCGACAACCTTTATGTCGCCGATGCCTCGGTGTTTCCTTCCATTCCGAGCGGCAATACCCATGCACCGGTAGTCATGGTGGCTGAGCGACTTGCTGAATGGTTATCTAACTAAACCCAATAGTTATTCACGTAGGTTGTTGAAAGGATGAATGATTGAAAGCTCGCTGAGTTAAGTCGTTTTCTCCAGCAAAGTTGTAAACCTTTTTAGTAATGCCACTTATCAAATCACGGATGAACCCCACCTAAAACTCGCTAGCTATCCATTGCTAGCCAATATCGCTACGTTGTAGCGCATTAATACCGCCCAGCCACGGTGTACCTTTCAATAACTCAAAAAGGAGCTGTTCTGTATAGCACTGTTACTGCTTAGCTTTTTATTAAAGGAAGCTCTGATTAACTCAGAGGTTCCTAAAAGCATCCACTAAATTAATAATATCTAATTTACGTACTGGTTATGATCTTTCAAGTTTTTTATAAATTCTCGGCAGCTTTAAAGTTTATCTATTAAACTGGTTTTTAGGTTTATCGTTTAGCACGCTATGCCACAAAGCAGTAAATTCACACCTATGTTTTTTAACCCCAAAGGATGATTTCGATCAGTATTTGCTAATAAAGATGTTCTTATCCCTTAAGCTGCTTCTTAAAACACTGGTAGTCATAATTTCTGTCTGCTATCTGCTGCCAAATTCTTTGGCTGCAGAAACTGTTGTGGTTTGCCATCCCGAACAGAGTGGCGAAGAGTTTTCAACAGGTGAACTGTTACGCATATACGCCATGCGCAAACGGAATTGGTCCGATGGTACTCCCATTACGGTGTACACACTGCCTAAAAGCCATTCCACACACCAGGAATTTGTAACTCAATTTCTCAAATTACAGCCGCACCAACTCAATCGTCTTTGGCACAAATTGGTGTTCAGCGGCACAGGTGTGCAGCCAGAGGTTGTCGTCTCCTATGATGAAATGCTAGAAAAAGTTGCTGCAACACCTGGGGCCATAGGCTATGTGGACGATGCCAAAGTCAACGTTGCGAAAAAACCCGTCGTAAAGGTAGCGCTGCATGAGTAGATGTAGACTGTTGGTAATACTCACGTTTGCGTTGCTGTTGCTGCCCGTATTGCGGGTCAGTGCAGAAAGTGTGCACTGGAACGGCTATGCCAGTCAGGCGTTTGTGAGCAGTCAGGATAACCCCTACTTTCAGGAAGACGCCGGCGATAGCTTCGATTTTAGAGAAATTGGCATCAACTTCAGTTGGCAAGCGTCTGCGCGTTTGCGGTTTTCGGCCCAGGCAATATCGAGAAAAATCGGTGATTTGGAAAACGGTAGCCCCAAGCTCGACTACGCACTGGTGGATTATCAATTTTGGGTCCAGGGCGGAACAACCTTTGGTGTGCGGGCAGGTCGAGTAAAAAACAAGTACGGCTTTTACAACAATACGAGAGATGTTCCTCACGCTCGGCCGGGAGTGTTTGCGCCGCCTTCGGTTTACTTTGAAACATTTCGCGATCCGCTTTTATCGGTGGACGGGATTAATCTGTATTTTTCCGGCAGTAATCATTTAGGCGATCTAAGCATTAATGGTTTTTGGGGTAAAACCGATCTCAAAAGCGAGGTGGTTGAAGTTCAGGTCTACGCAGAAGATATTCAGGGCTCATTCGAAGAGGCTGATATTGTCGGATTTAATGTCTCTTTTGTTCCGGCCGGTTGGCACGAATTAAATTTGGGTTACAGCTTTCTGGGTGCTTCAATGGAGTTGGAGAATACTCAGACGTTTACTCCTGAGGAACAATTTTTAGCGGCGATGGATCTTGCCAATAATCCACAAAATGCAATCCGCTACGTTACCAGTACCAAAATTTCGCCTGACCTTCATTTGTTATCCCTGCAATATTCAAAAAATCAATGGGTTTTTACGGGGGAGTACTTACTTACTCAAATTGACTTCAGTGATTTTGAAGTACTGCATCAACCAGCCGATAGCGAAGAATTTGAATTGCAGGGCTACTACCTCCAAGCGGAATGGTTAGCCCATTCAAAACTCAGTACCTACGCGCGATTCGAAGACCTAATCTACAATGTCGACGACCGGCGTGGTGAAGATTTTGCTCAATTAACGGGCGGCAATCCCGTAACCCAGTACACCCAATCCTATACTTTGGGCGCGCGCTGGTATTTTACTCCCGACCTCTCTTTAACCGGAGAATTTAGCCGAAATAAAGGCACAGCGTTTATCAATGGGCCCCGAGACATTGATTATCAATCGCTAGTCGAAGACTGGGACTTGTTTGTGTTGCAATTGTCGTATCATTTTTAAAAGTTACGAGCGTACTTCATGTTTTTTAGTTTGAAATGGCGCTTAGTGATTTTTATCAGTGTATCCTGTCTGTTAATCACCTCTATTTGGACTTGGCAAACCGTTGCACGTCAGCTCGATCAATTCGATCAAGAGCTGGATCGTAGCTACCAAACGCAAACGGCGCTGTTGGAGGAGTTGCTCGATAATAACTATCTTAAAATATCGCAAATTGCTCAATTAATTACCCACAGCCAAGTTGCCGGCAGTGAGAGTAAAGTGTTGAATAACACTGCGTTTGAAGACAGAGCAAATCGATTTATTGCCAATGAATGGATATCGTTAAATATTCTTCTCGAATTGGACTATATCGCTTTTTTTGATGCCGAAAATAACCTAGTCGCAGGAACTGATCTCAATAATGAATCGAGTTTGATTGACGAAATTCAGTCTGAACTAGAAATCAGTAGTGTTAATAACGAGCCACGTTATTTTATTTATTGCCAACAAGAGTGCTTAATGGTGGTTATAGAGCCAGTTGTAACCAGCTTAGGCACTGATAATACCGTAGTTATTGCTCAGAGTTTGTCCGATTTAGTTCGTGTGTTCTTTAATTTATCCGAATCGGCGTTGTCTATATTAATCAAATTAGCCACTCCAGAGCTTACCGGCAGCGATCGCTATTTAACCAATTGGGGTATGTACGGTTGGGCGGGCAGTGATTTTGAGAATATGTTCCCGGTAATACGTGAGTATTCTCTAAAATACGAATTAGAAAAAAATCACGCTAGCGAGCTATTAAGGGTTGATGACAAAGCGTACTTGGTTAAACAGCTAGGGTCGCCCAATGTGCGCTTTTCTGGTATGCCGGCATTTTTCTATTCCATTACGGATAAGACGGTGAGTTACCAAGCTATGACCAGTCGCATACAGCGCGGCATAGCGCTGGCGATCGTTGGGCTGGTAATTGCTGAGCTGGTATTAATTTTAATTGCTAACCGTTTGATGACTAAAATCGCTCGGGTGGCAGATGCCTTGGTGTTGCTGCCAAAACAAGAGTTTCAGAAAGCTCAGGAGCTTGTTAACACTGAATCAAAAGTGTTTGAAGACGAGCTAAGTGTATTAGAAAAAAGTACCGCAAACGTTGCGCAAGAGCTGCAAGAACTACAATCGGAAATTAACAGTAAAAATCTGCATTTGAACAATCAAGTAGCGGCTCTGTCTCGATCAAGAGCGTTTTTAACCCGTTTGTTTGATAATTCGCATGTTTTTATTATTACGCAAGATCCCGCCTTTAAAATTCAATCCAGTAATCGTAAATTCGATGAGCTTTACGAAGTGGTGCCGATAAGCTTTTGTAATTTAATTAAAGACGAGTTGGACCTAAACGAATTTCAGCGAAAAGTCAGTGAATTATTCGATGGTTGTGTTCCCGCGTTTCATCAAGAATTAGTGATGTGTGATAAACACAACAAACGCCTTATTTTATCTTGGACACACACTTTGGTGGAGGATGAATCTGGCAAAGAGATTATTCTATCCATTGGTATGGATCACACTCAGCAAAAAAGCGCAGAAAACGACTTACTTTGGATGGCTAATCACGATGGCTTGACCGGTATTGGTAACCGGCGCGCTTTTAACAGTAATTTTAAGAAAATCCTGTCCAAGTCTAACTCATTGGCACTGGTTTTTATCGATGTGAATCGCTTTAAACATATAAACGATATTTTTGGTCACAGCGTCGGTGACCAGGTGTTGATGGATATTTCCCAGCGATTGCAAGCTATTGTGCGTTCTTCCGATACGATCAGCCGCTTTGCGGGTGATGAATTTACCGTATTGCTGGAAGAAGTTACTTTGCAAAGTTTGCCCGATATTTTGGAGAAATATTCAAAAGAAATGAGCAGTTCGGTAATTACCGACGACGGCCAAGAAATTTTTTACTCGGTAAGTGTGGGAGCTGCCGTCTACCCAGATCACGGTGGTGATACCGACGAATTATTAATTAACGCCGATATGGCCATGTACCAAGCAAAGAAAAAAGGGCTGGGTTATTGGCATATTTACAACGAAGAGGACACGCGGGTTGATCAAATTAAACAGGATCACAATCTTATCCTCAATGTTAAAAGGGCGCTCGACAGTAATTTGTTCAACTTGGTTTACCAGCCAATTTACAACTTGATGGATGGCAAAGTTTCTCACATAGAAACACTACTGCGTTTGCACGATGAATCAGGTAATGCCATTTCGCCGGGTGTTTTTATTCCGCTGGCCGAGCGCTCGGGTTTAATTCGCAAAGTGGATGAGTGGGTACTGGACAACGCTTTGGCGGAAGTCAGTTCTACCTTTACCGGTGATAACCTTATACCGGTGGCGATTAATATTTCAGCACCCAGTTTGCAATCGAACGAACTCCCCGAACTAATAGAACGCAAGCTCGAAAAACATCAAGTACCCGCAAAGGCTTTGATCGTTGAAATTACCGAGACATCGTATATAGAAAACTTCCAACTGGTGCTCAAAAACTTGAAGCGTATTACCAGCCTTGGCGTGCACATGGCGCTGGACGATTTTGGTGTGGGTTTCTCTTCGTTTACCTATTTAAAAATGTTACCGTTAACCTATGTGAAATTGGACGGTTCCTACATTCGGAATATTACAAAGAATCCAGATGATCAGGTGTTTGTCAAGAGTTTGGCCGCGATGATTAATGCCTTTGGTATGCACACGGTAGCGGAATTTGTCGAAAATGAAGAAACGGTAACCTTGGTAAAAGCCTTGGGGGTATCGCACGCACAAGGTTTTCATTTATGTAAGCCTCAGTTATTTGCCGATGTCGTTACCATTTTATCCAACACCGCCAAAGAAAAAATCCCTCTGCCACAGTCTTACAAGACACAATCTGATTGCTAATACGGAGATCCCAGCGAGTGTTGGGATAATTGGCTATTGTGTTAAATCATGTCTTCATTTTAATAAAGCAAACAATGACCCGAGCCTGTTGGTTTGGCTTGTTGCTGGTAATCTCTATTGGTTGTTGGGCGAGCACTGTTAAAGGCGGTATTGTTGTTAAGGATGATTTGGGTAATGAGTTGGTGCTGTCGAAGCCCGCAACTCGAATTATCAGTTTATCGCCGCATCTTACGGAGAATTTATTTTCGGTAGGTGCGGGTGATCGCATAATCGGCGTGACTCGCTACAGCGATTATCCGCAGGAAGCCGCGTTGCTGCCAATGGTGGGAGATGCACAAGCACTTAACACTGAATTAATTGTTTCTCTTAAGCCCGATTTGATCGTGGCTTGGGCGGATGGCGGAAATTTAACAACGCTGGCCCAGCTGGAAAAGCTTGGAATTCCCGTTTATTGGTCTAAACCGATTACGTTATTGAGCATCGCTCGGGAGCTCACAAATTTGGGGGCTTTGGTTGGTCAGCCAGAAGTTGGCCAAGCGGTTTCTCTTGAGTTCAAAGCTAAGCTTGCCGAGTTGTCCAAAAACCAGAATAAAAAAAGGCTAGCGGTGTTTTATCAGGTTTGGTCCAATCCTTTGCAAACGTTAAATCGCAATACATTGATCAACAGCTTAATTGAATTGTGTGGTGGCGAAAATATTTTTGCCAACGTTAATGCAACGGTTGCACAAGTCGATGTGGAATCTGTGGTCGCCGCCGATCCTGATCTTATTTTAGGCAGTCACGTGGATGATAAAACGGCCACGTGGAAAGATTATTGGCAACAGTGGCCGTCTCTTTCTGCTGTAAAGCGCAATCATGTAATATCACTGAACGCCGATACAATTTCCAGGCATAGCGTGCGAGTGCTCGATGGTGCCGGTGCCATGTGCGCGCAGTTTGATGTGGTGCGAGCAGCTCGATAAACTGTGCGCCCGCAATTCTTCTGGCTTATGGGTTGGACATTCAATGATGGATGGAAAATTAAACACGGTTCGCAGTGGTATCTACCGGCATTTTAAAGGCAACCGATATTTGGTTTACAGTGTGGCCCAGAACAGTGAAACCGACGAAAGTGTGGTGGTGTATCGGTGCCTTTACGGCAATTACGATTTATGGGTACGTCCGCTGGATAATTTTTTAAGTACCGTGGATGTTAACGGTGAGCCGGTGCCGCGGTTTTCCTTCGAGCGTGCAGCCAGCGACGACGAGTTGGCGCAGTTTAGGATGTAAGCTTTGTGGCTATGTTTTGGCGATGCCCCCATTGCCTCTCGCCCTTGAGTGCAGAAAATAGCCGGGCAGTGTGCAGCAACGGCCACAGCTTTGATTTTGCCCGCCAGGGTTATCTCAATCTTTTACCGGCCAATTTTAAGCGGTCGCAATCTCCCGGTGACGATAAAGCAATGCTCACCGCCCGACGGCAGTTTTTGGATGCCGGCTACTATCAATCGTTACTGGATCATTTGTTGGTGACGCAGGATCGTCTGGTAGCACAATCCAACGCCGAGAGTTTTACCGCACTCGATTTAGGGGGCGGCGATGGTTATTACTCTGCGCGAATGCAAGCGCAGTGCTCGCACAGTACTTGGTATTTGTCGGATATTTCTAAAGATGCTGTAAAAATGGCTGCAGCGCGTTTTGAGCGTGGCCGCTGTGCTGTTGCCAGCAGTTTTAAATTACCGGTAATGGATGCCAGTGTGGATTGGGTGATGCGCAATTTTGCGCCGGCCGACGACGGCGAACTAAAAAGAATTTTAAAACCCGGCGGCATTTGTTTGATTATAACGCCCGGGCAAGATCATTTAATCGAATTGCGACGCTGCCTGTACGATAATCCTAAGGCCCATAAGCCGGGCGATGCTCCCACCAATGGAAAACTACTCGATCGCCAGTTTGTCAGCGAAACCGTTCAATTGAGCGAGGTCAGCCATCGGCAGTGGTTATTTTCCATGACGCCTATGGTCTGGCGTGCGCCGCAAAACGCTCAGCAGGCTTGGCTGAATGCCGATGATTCCACAGTAACTCTCAGTTTTACTTTGTCGTATTACGGGTTCGATGATGAGTGATGATTTGTTAACGATTGAGCAACGCGAGAGTCGCGATCAGCTGTTTATGGCCAGAGCACTAGAATTGGCTACTGCTGCTGGTAGCGAGGGCGAGGTGCCGGTGGGGGCGGTGGTGGTGTGTGGGGATAAAATCGTTGCCGAAGCCAGTAATCAACCCATTGGTCAATGCGATCCAACGGCCCACGCCGAAATCGTCGCAATGCGTCGCGCTGCTCAGGCTATCGGTAATTATCGCTTGGTGGATTGCGAGTTGTTTGTCACTTTAGAGCCCTGCGCCATGTGCGCGGGGGCAATGGTTCACAGCCGCATTAAGCGTTTGGTTTTTGGCGCTCTGGAGCCTAAAGCCGGCTCAGTAATTAGTAACGTTCAGTTGCTGAGTGCGGCGCACAACAATCACCATCCCGATGTAACCGCGGGCGTACTGGCCGAGCAATCGGGCAAGCTATTAAGTGATTTTTTTCAGCAGCGGCGAGAGGCTAAACGAGCCCTGCGCGATTCGTTAAAGAATCGGTAGGGCGTCGCTGGGACCGTCGTCGTTTTGGAAGGTGACCGGCCGCACATCAGGGTGGGGGTCTTGATTGTTAGTGGCCACGGTTTGATTTTGTAGGGTGTCGTGCCAGGCAATGAGCGTGTAATAGCGTTGAATGTTTTCAACGTAGCCCACAGGCTCCCAGCCACGAGCGTAGCCGTGTTTTAAATGCTTGTAATACTTGCGTTTGGCCAGTTTGGGCAGGTGTTCTTTAACGTCTTCCCATTTGTCGGGGTTGCCGTCCAAGCTTTCGGTTAGAATGCGCGCGTCTTCCAAATGGCCAAAGCCCACGTTATAGGCTGCCAATGCCATCCACACTCGATCATTGCCCTGTATGCGATCGGGAATTCGGTCGAAAATACTCTTAAAGTATTTGGCCCCGCCAAAAATGCTCTGCACTGGATCGACGCGATTGGCAATGCCCATGTCTTTGGCAGCGGCCTGCGTTAGCATCATCAGCCCGCGCACACCGGTGTAAGAGCGTGCTTTAGGGTTCCAGTGTGATTCCTGGTAGCTGATAGCGGCCAATAAATGCCATTCCAGGTTGTAGGTTTCACCGGCTTCTTTCAAATAGCGCTCCCACTTGGGCAGTCGCGATTCAATACGATTGGCAATGGTCAGCGCGCCGCCCTGGTCCAAATCTACAGGTACATGATGGGCAGCAATTAACGGCTCTAATTGATCGTTTTTCTTAAGCTCCGAAAAATAGCTTTGTGCTTTGCTGTAAAGGGTGTTGTCCCGTGTTTTGGCAAATGCCCAGGCCAAATGTTGCGGGCCTGCCAGCTCCATCGCTACTCTTGCGCGGGGATAGATTTTCTCAGTCATGGCAAATGCGTTGGAGTCGGCAATGGTGTAGTCGATTTCGCCTTTGTGAACCAACTCAATGAGATCGTTCATGTCGGCATCGGTGTGCTCAACCCATTGCAGCTGGGGGATAGCGGCCTGTAGTTCTCGCAAGCGAGCCGCGTGTGAGCTGCCAGAAATCACCGATACCTTTTTGCCGACCAATTGCTCAAGGCTGGACGGTTTTTCTTGATTGCGGTTAAAAATGAGCAGCTCACTAACCAATTGGTAGGGCTGGGTAAAGCGCAGAGTTTGCTGTCTTTCGGGGGTAACGGTAATGCCAGCAGCCCCCAAATGGACTTGTTGCTTGGCAACATCGTTGAGTAGCCCACCCAAGCTTTCGCGTTCGTGCAGAACCAGCTCTACGCCAATGTATTGAGCAAAACCTTTGAGCAGGTCGAACTCCAGGCCAGTGGTGCCTGTCGGGCCTTCGTAATAGGTTGTGGGGCCGTTGCGCGACACTGCGTGCAATTGTCCGCTCACGTAGACCTTTTCGAGCTCCGTGGGTACGTGGCTACCAATTAGCGGCGCACACAGGCCCGCCACGGTGCTCACGATCAGCATCGTTTTTATCGCTTTAACCAGCATTGCAAACCAATTAGATTTTTTCATTCTTGTAAATTGAATTTATCCAAGAGAATTTAATAAAAACCAGGCTGAACAGAAAGTGAACGAATTTTATATTCTCACAGCGAGAATCACTATATTGAAAAAATATCTTAAATATGATAGCCAAATATTTTGTTGTTGAGGCACTTCGGTATTTATGAGACGCGGTTAATCTACGTCAATGACTCGCTATTGGTTAAAAAACCCACCGAATCAGTAATCACTAACCGACAAGCCCGCTCTACAAAAGGTATCTTCAGAAAAATCGTTAACAAATTCTCGGTCGATGCCACTCCTGTGGCGCATAATTAACATTCAAAATCCGTTTCGAGTTAAGCCCGAGCCTTGCTAAACACTACGTATTTGAAAACAAAATTGTCTAAAAGCTAAGAGATAATTTTTGAAAAGAACACCGTGAGCCGCTGCTTTAACCGGGTAATTTCAGGGCTCGCCGCGCTGACCTAAAGCTTAACTGTGGTCGGTGGGCTGATTATCAATACAAATCAAATCGGAGGTTTTCTTACGCTTACTAGTGTGTAAAGAGTGAGGATTATCTCAGAAGTGGCGCTAGCACAACAGACCCGTCCTGCCAGTTCCTTCAGTTTTTGGCTCGTAAGCAGTCGTCAAACTTTTCATTCGCTCCAGCGTGCGACACCGGGGCAATTCGAGTACAATTGCGCCCCTATTCGGGGTAGGTGGCGTATCTACCCATTTCCAAAGATAGTCCTGCTTGCGATCGCGCTTGGCTAAAGTAAATGTATTAATGAGTTTTACCTGCTGAGCTGGGCGATATTCTGAGGTTGGCTCGTATTTGTCTTAAGGCGAGATTTCTTTATGTTAATTCTGCACGGTGCTCAAGCGCTGTCTCCGTTTCGCTGCGAAAAGTTACTCCAGTCGATTCAAAGCAAAAACCCCGGGGTTACTTTCATCGGGAGCCAATACATCCACTTTGTTGAACTTGCTGAAGGCCAGTCACTGAGCGATCAGCAAGAAGATGTACTTTTCGAACTGCTTAAATACGGGCCGCAATCTGAGCCCGTTAAAGCCACCGGTCAATTATTTCTTTGCGTGCCGCGCATTGGCACTATTTCGCCTTGGTCGTCCAAAGCCACCGACATATGCAAAGCTTGTGATCTAGGCGCTATCAATCGAATCGAACGCGGTATTGCCTATTACGTTGAAGGCGAAATCAGCGATTTAGACGCGTTAAAGCGCGAGCTCTACGACCCTATGGTTGAAATCGTGCTGGACGATTTAGACGCCGCCCACGTTTTATTTCAGCACAACCAACCCCAGCCGCAAACCAGTGTGGATGTACTGGGGCAGGGCCGTTCGGCGCTGGAGGTGGCCAATCGAGAGCTGGGCTTGGCGCTGGCAGATGACGAAATCGACTATTTAGTTGCGTCTTTTACCGATTTAGCTCGCAACCCGGTGGATGTGGAATTAATGATGTTTGCTCAGGCCAATTCCGAGCATTGTCGCCACAAGATTTTTAACGCCACCTGGACCATTAACGATCAAGATCAGCCGCACAGTCTGTTTGGTATGATCAAAAATACTTACGAGTGCGGTGGCGACAATGTGCTGTCGGCCTACGCGGACAACGCCGCCGTTATAAAAGGCAGTGAGGGTGGGCGGTTTTACCCCGATCCCATCGATCACAGCTACTCGGTGCACGCCGAAGACATCCACATTTTAATGAAGGTTGAAACCCACAACCATCCAACGGCCATTGCGCCGTTTCCGGGTGCGGGAACCGGTGCCGGTGGCGAGATTCGTGACGAAGGGGCGGTGGGCAGCGGTTCCAAGCCCAAAGTGGGGCTGACCGGTTTTTCTGTGTCGCAATTGCAGATTCCTGATTTTTTACAGCCCTGGGAAGACGATTATGGCAAGCCCAATCGCATTGCCTCGGCGCTGGATATTATGCTCGAAGGTCCAATCGGCGGTGCGGCCTTTAACAACGAGTTTGGCCGACCCAATGTGTGCGGTTATTTTCGAAGCTTCGAGATGGATTTTGATGGCGAGCGGCGCGGTTATCACAAGCCGATAATGATTGCCGGCGGGTACGGCAACATCAAGGCAGAGCATGTAGCCCAAAACCCTTACGAGCCAGGGTGTAAATTGATTGTGTTGGGTGGGCCTGCCATGTTGATCGGCTTGGGCGGTGGCGCGGCGTCTTCGATGAGTTCGGGCGATTCCAGCGAAGATTTGGATTTTGCCTCGGTGCAACGCCAAAACCCCGAAATACAGCGTCGCGCACAGGAAGTTATCGACCGCTGCTGGCAAATGGGCGAGCGCAATCCCATTGCGTTTATTCACGATGTGGGCGCTGGCGGTTTGTCCAACGCCTTCCCCGAGCTGGCCAAAGACGGCGGTTGTGGTGCCGAATTTGAGTTGCGCAACGTGCCCAACGACGAGCCCGGCATGAGCCCGTTGGCGGTTTGGTG
>CAYFFE010000076.1:0-18437 GCA_964342265.1 uncultured Cellvibrionaceae bacterium
TGCTGCTACTAAAAAAACACGTTCTGGCACTTGCTCATTAGACAAATGCGATTTCCCCTTTTAAGCCACATGCAAATCACCGATTTTTTTTGTAAACTTTCCAACTCGGCCCACGCGTAGGAAGCTTAGCCATGGCAATAAGCAGTTTTGTTCGTTGTAGCAACTGTGCGGTAAGTAAATTTTGCTTGCCCCACACACTTTCTGGTGAGGACATTACTCATCTGGAGGGTATCGTGCAGCAAAAGCGTGTTGTTCACGCGGGCGAAACGCTCTATCACTCTGGCGACAATTTTGAAGGGCTGTTCGCCATCAGCTCTGGCAGCTTTAAATCGGTGGTCATTGCCACAAACGGCGACAGCCAAATCACACAGTTTGCTTTCCCCGGCGAGATTTTAGGGTTTGATGCCTTTCACGGCAAAACCCATAATACCTTTGCCGAAGCTCTAGAAACCAGCAGCGTATGCTTTCTACCGCAAACTCAGCTTGATGGCTTGGCGCAAAAAGTACCGCCTCTGCAACAGCAACTGTACAACCTGTTCTCCGCCGAAATACAAGATCACAACGATTTCTTGTTGATGATGGGCAAACGCTCTGCCGAAGACCGACTGGCTGCCCTGTTGATGAACATCTCCAGCCGCTACTCGCAACGCGGCTATTCTGCCACCCAATTCCGTCTCACCATGTCACGCACCGACATCGCCAACTACCTAGGCTTAACAATAGAAACCGTTAGCCGCTTGATTCGCCGTTTTCAAAAGGATGAACTTATCGAAGTTAAACAGCGAGACATTACCATTCTCGATTTAGTCGGCTTAAGCGAGTTGGCAGGTACTCACTGCACGTACGAAGAACAATCAGTTTCCAACTAATTCGGCGGGGCTTACAGGTTCTATTCGGTTACAAAACCTCGAACAAATCGATTAGGTTCTGCCCGCAAAAATCTACGAATAGAAGTGCTACCCACAAAACCGATTGA
Organism: uncultured Cellvibrionaceae bacterium; assembly: GCA_964342265.1. Classification (GTDB taxonomy): domain Bacteria; phylum Pseudomonadota; class Gammaproteobacteria; order Pseudomonadales; family Cellvibrionaceae; genus Halioxenophilus. Next base: position 977 of record CAYFFE010000076.1, read on the forward strand.
TTAAGCCATCAAAAAACGTGGCGGGCACAAAGATTGGCAATAAAAAGAGTGGCCGTCCAACAACCTGCAACAACACAGCCGTATCAGGCCACTTAAACAACTAGAGCCGGTTTCTTACTTTTTTAATTTCAATTATTTAATTTCAATTTTGCGATGTTCCGGAGCTACAGCCTGGGCTTTCGGTGCTTTTAAGGTTAAAACACCGTTTTCAAAGTCAGCGCTAATGTCTTTATCCTCAATGCCTGGCCCCAGATTAAAACTTCTCTGAAAACGACCGTAACGGCGTTCACGTCGAATAATCTTATCGCCCTCTTCGGTTTTTTCATCGCTCTCCATTTTGGCATCCAAAGTTAGCAGACCGTTATGCACGGTGACATGAATGTCTTCTTTTTTAACACCCGGCAAATCGGCTTGGATTTCGAAATGATCCTTTTTATCTTTAATGTCCACACGCGGCGCAAACACACCGTGGGATTCTGCCGACGCAGGAGAAAGGAATGAATCGAAAAAATTATCAATATCCATTAACGAACCACGTGGAATAATGCTCATAATCGCATCCTCATTGTTAGCTTCGCAGATGAATGGTAAAGACAGGGTTTATCCGTTCTACCGGCAACAATTATAGATAGCACACAAGGAATCAACTTGAGTTAAGTCAACGCTGTAAAAGACCAATATTTAATATATCGGTTTTCGATAATTGCTAAAAATAATAAATAATTAAGCCGATTTCGCATCAAGAAAATACTGCCGGCTAGTAATCAGTAACAACGGTGGGATGGTTTCAATAACGGTTGTCGAAAAGCCGTTATTGAAACGAAGAAAAGTAAAAACGGGCTAAAAAGTTAGGATCGTGGCTGTGACAATGCGCTGGGTTGAAGGAGTGGTTTTTTTGCTGAGCTGGAAATAGGCGATAACCTAAACCAACCTGCCAACCATAAACAACCAAAATGCACAAACCAAAAGGCAAAAATTACGTCGCTTAAAAAATGACCGCCTTGCATGATTCGGGTTAGCCCCACAGCGCTACCAATGGCAAGACCAATAAAATACCAGCGGCGATCCTGCAGAGCCCAAGCCAGCGCAATGATAAAAAAAGCAATCGCTGCGTGGCCACTCACAAAGGAACAGTTGGTTTCGCAAGCCCCCGAATAAGTAAATGGCGCAGTAAAGTTTAAATCGCCACCAAACAAAGTGGTATCGTTGGGCCGGGCGCGACCGATGGTATTGTTCTTAATGACGGTGTTAACCAGAATACCGGGAATCAACAGAATGGATACCAACAGATAGTTGGCAGAACGGCGTACACTGAGCCAAGTGTCACGGCGCTTGCTGTTGCGCACTAAAAAAACTTGGCAGACGACAATAAGGCCAATTAGCACAAGTAACCACAAAAAATGGATTTTAGCGAACAGCCGATAAATGAATTCGATTTCGGGCAACTGGGCCAGATAAAAACCCTGCTGATAAAACAGACCGGTCAACCAAATATCAATTTGAGGCCAGAGGATAAAAGCCAGAGCAGAGATAAAAAGCAGCAGTACGTCCAATCGCGGCAATAAGTGTTTATTGTGATTCCACCACCGCGTCATACCCTGTAAATCCTCGCACCCAATAAATGCTTAACTGTTTTCCCGGAAAGGCCCGATGATAATCGGGAATTGTTTCAAGAAGTTTAACCTCTGTGAAAGTTTTGTGAAGTCTGTCGGGAGAAGAGTTACCGGTTAAAAATAAGTATTCTTGTGCGTCAGGGTGTTCGCCATCACCAATAATTCGTGAAAAATTACCTCGTAAGTCGTAATAATTGCGAATATTCTCCGGTTCAGGATTCCAATAAGCAAAATCATCACTTTGTGGAAAAAGGTAAAAACCAAAATACGCCAGATATTTTCGTGAATCACTGGCCAATTTGGCCTCGGGGAATGGCTCTATCACCGGCTTGATGCGAGCTGCCAACTGGTCCCACTGCTGCAAGCGCACAAAAGGATCGTTTTTCTTGGTCGACTCTACGCCTAAGCCACTCAATATTTGCGGATAGTGATAAAAAGTGATTAACAAACTCCAATTAACCAGCAACGCTGCAATTAACCATCGAGGTCTTTCTTTAAATAAATAAGCAGCAAGTAATAAAAGACTGATCAACGCCGGTGCTGCCCAATTGGCAAAGGCGCGGCTTAATAAAGCTTGAGTGGCAATGACCAACAATAAACCACCACCAACCCACACCAGCAGTCGCGCCAACGGTTGTTCTTTTAATAAACTCAACAGTTGCTTGCCAAATCGAAGAACAACAAACGCGGTAACCAACCCGATTAACAACAGTTGGGTGACGAGAAACTCCAGTAATTTAATTGGATGCAGCCAGTTTTCGGATAATTGTGAAATTTCGGCGGTGTGGCGCCAGGACACCCAGTGATTTTGAAAATTCCAGAAAACGTTCAACCCAAACAGCAACAGCGCAATAGCGGCCGCCAGCCAAGGGCCTGGTGTTGCCAATAAAGAACGGTACTGTTTTTCTGCCAATAAAAAGCCTAACAACGCGGCCGGTAACAATACAAACGTGTATTTACTGAGCATGCCACAACCGGCAAAAAAGCCTGCTAACAGCCAGCACCACAATACATTGCGATCCACGGCTTGAATAACAAACCAAAGTGTTAACGACCAAAACAACAACAACACCGAATCGGTGGTCATAAATAAACTGTAAAAACCCACCAGCGGCATGGAGGCAAACAACAAGCCCGAAGCCATCGCCGCAGTCGCGCCCCATAAATAACGCGCAATTTGGTACACCACCCAACTGGAAATCGTCCAGGCAACTAATGATCCGAGTTTTATAGCCAGTTCAGTGTGGCCGCCGATATAGGTGAATAAGCCAATCAACCAGCCAATCATGGGCGGCTTGGAGTAGTAGCCAAAATCAGGGTTGAGCGACCAGTGATAATAGTAAATCTCGTCGTAATAGAGATTTAAATGCGGCATGCACAGTACAAACAATCGGTACAAGAAACCAACGATTAAGATACTGTAAAACCAAAGCGCTGGTGATTGTTGTAGAGTCAACCCATTTAATGTTTTTTGGGAATTCATTGGCGAGACTTTTTTGAAGGCGGCTTTTTATTACAATCTACAACGTTTTTAAATGCTATTAGGTTTAAAAACTACTGAGATTTAATCATTAACAATTTGTAATCTAACAAACTGTTAAATTTGCTGGCGATATTGCAAATACCATTCAACAAATCGTTTTAAACCCGTCTCGATTGGAATGGATGGACTGAAACCCACCGAAGACTGAATGCGATCAACATTTGCACAGGTGCGGTAAACATCGCCCGGCTGCATGCCGACATAATTTTTTGTGGCCGTTTTACCCAAATACTCTTCGAGCAACTCGATAAAATACGAGAGCTTGACCGGCGAATGATTGCCGATGTTGAGCACCGTATGAGCAACGCCACGCTCGGCAACCGGGGGCTTGGCTGCTATGCGCACCACGCCATCGACAATATCATCGATGTAAGTGAAATCGCGGTACAGCTCGCCATGATTGTAAATATCGATGGGCCGTCCCTCCATAATGGCATTGGCAAACTTAAAATAGGCCATATCCGGCCGACCAAACGGACCGTACACGGTAAAAAAGCGCAAGCCACTGATGGGAAATTGGTACAAACTGGCGTAGCTGTGAGCCAGCACTTCGTTAGCTTTTTTGGTCGCCGCGTATAGGCTAACCGGATGATCGGTGTTTTGTTCTTCGGCGAACATAGATTCGTCGCTGTTGCCATATACCGAGCTGGACGAGGCATACACCAAATGCTCGACCGGGTATTGCCGGCAGGCTTCTAGAATGTTCATAAAACCCACTAAATTGCCTTCGGTATAGGCATCTGGGTTAGTGATGGAATAACGAACACCTGCCTGGGCCGCCAGATTGATCACAATATTGAACTGGCATCGTTCAAATAACGATGTAATTTCGGATTTGTCGGCAATATTTAGCGGAAGAAATTCAAACGCCTGCTGCTCGCGCAAACGCTGCAAGCGGAGCTCTTTAAGACCGGGATCGTAATAATCATTCAAATTATCCACGCCAACCACGTTTGCGCCCATAGACAGGAGGCTCTCCGCCACCCAATAGCCAATAAAGCCGGCGACTCCAGTAATTAAAACGGTTGAATCTGTGAAGGTATTGCGCAAATCTGCGTCAGAAAGTTTGGCGTGATTGGTTTCGGTCATATATTTTGGTTTGGCAAAGTTGTGGCCGTTTATTAGCACTGTCGAATAAGATTTCGCTTAATCGACAGTACCCGAAGCGGGCAGTTTAAGGGCGGAAGCCTAAACGCGGAAAATAACAGTTTTTTGACAATGACTCCACGGGCTTGTAATTAAAACATCTCAGGCGACGTCGGTTTGCCTTCCCTAGTTTGGGCCTGCCCTTCAATTTAGATAGGCTAGTTGACCATAACGCCAAAGGGTAAGGTAATCAGTTACAGATACAACCGTTGGTATTCTATCTAGTTGGTATTCCACCTATAGGAGCCTTGCCGACGGTAGCCCAATACAATGTTATTCCAATACATAGTCGTTCCAATATTTTGTCGGACCGCTTTCGAACAGCGCCCCAGACGCCAATTTTGTACCGCCAGCCCCTAGGTGTGCACGAACAAAGTGTGTACACTACCGCGCTCACTGATTGTTACTCAAGTTCACCGACCCGTTTTATGAACCTCAATATCAGCAAGTCACCGGAATTGCCGGGCCTGTGCCCATGGCAATGGCTACTGGGTGTAGCGGTATTGATTGTTTTGCTGCAAATTATCGAGCACCAAGTGGGTTGGCAAGCCGTTGTGAGTCCCTGGCAAAACATGAGTTTTGCTCAAGGTGCCGCCATATTTGGCCTTATGTTAGCCAGTCATCTTTTGCGTGCTCTGCGCATTCATTATCTACTCTCTCACACCACTCCCTCTAGGCTCTGGCCGATGTTTAAGTTGTCGGCGGTGCATCAGTTTTTCAACAATTTGTTACCTATGCGGCTGGGCGAAGCGGCTTTTCCCATATTAATGAAACGCTACTATGGCACCAGCTTGGCTCAAGCTGTTTCGCAGCTAATCTGGCTGCGGATTCTGGATTTGATTTTTATGGGCTCGGTGGTGGTGATAGTTCTGGCACTGCTAGCACCAACTCTGTGGCTATTAATTCCGCCCGGCCTTGCCCTAGTGGCCGCCGCCGGACTTTGGATTTACCAACATCGCAAACATCGCCAAGCACTGCCGCCGCTATTGGGCAAAATACGCTGGCTAGGCCGTGCGTTAGAGCACATTCTGGCCCAGGCACCGCCGTCTTTTAGAGCTCAAAGTGTGCTGATTGGCATTACGGCCGCATCCTGGTTGTGTAAAATCACCGCCGCATGCGCCATCATTACTGCGTTATCGCCATTGCCTGTGGTCGCGGCCTTAACAGCCGCTATTGCTGTGGAATTATCCGGTATTCTGCCCATTCATGGCGTGGCGGGATCCGGCTCCTTTGAAGCCGCTTTTTTTGCCGGTGCCAGCCTGGCGGAGGGCATGAATGCCGAATGGTTGGCGGTGGCGTTTAATGCCCACGTCTTTTTATTTGGCTGTACTGCATTAGTGGCACTGATCGCACTTCCCATTTCTGTTAATAAAACCGAAGTTATTTCTAATCATGAACGCTAATCCCAATATCTCTGAATCAGATACTCAATCGATTCAACACACATTGTCTGTTGTCATTCCTTTTTATAACGAACAGGGCAATTGCATCCCACTGCTTGAGGAAGTACAAGCCGCTCTGGTCGACCAGGAAACACCCTGGGAGGTTATTTGCGTTAACGATGGCAGCCGCGATAACACCCAAAAAGAATTGGAACAAGCTCGCGAACAAATGGGCGATCACGTGGTTATCGTGCAGTTTTCCCGCAATTTTGGTCAAAGTGCCGCCATGCAGGCCGGCATCGACAACGCCATGGGCTCGATTATCGTCACCCTCGACGGCGATCGCCAAAACGATCCTGCCGATATTCCAGCCATGATGAAAGAATTGATCGATAAAGATTTGGATATGGTTGCCGGCTGGCGTAAAAGTCGCCAGGATGCAGAATTGCAACGCAAACTGCCCTCGCGGATGGCCAATGCATTAATTCGCAAAGTCACTGGCATTAACATCAAAGACAACGGCTGTAGCTTAAAAATATTCCGCGGCGATGTCATTAAGCAGGTGGTTTTGATGGGCGAAATGCACCGGTTTATTCCCGCCTGGGTATCGCTGGTTACCGATCCCTCTCGTATTGGAGAAATGGCCGTAAATCACCGCGCCCGTACCACAGGCCAATCTAAATACGGCTTATCACGCACCTACCGCGTTATTTTAGATCTATTAGCCGTTGCCTTTTTTATGCGCTTCGCCCGACGCCCGGGCCACTTTTTTGGTGGCATCGGTATGTCTTTGGGCACCATCGGTGGTTTAATTCTCTTTTATTTATTGAGCTTAAAAATACTGACCGGAGCCGATATTGGTAACCGTCCTTTGTTATTTGCCGGCATTTTATTGATCATTACCAGTATTCAATTGGTAACCACCGGTATTCTCGGTGAGCTGCAAACTCGCAACAGCGCAATGGTCTATCCCACTCGATCGCAAACAGCATTGGCCGATCGTAAATGGAGTCGCCATGGACAATAAACTCATCGATGCCGATGGGTTGACCCGCTGGCTCCTGTCCACGCCGGTTTTAATGGCTGTGAGTTTGATCAGCTTGGTGGGGATGGGTTTTTGGACGCCACTGTTCGATTTAGACGAGGGCGCTTTTTCTGAGGCCACCCGCGAAATGTTGGCCTCGGGCAATTGGGTTTCGACCTATTTAAACGGCGAACCCCGACACGATAAGCCAATAATGATCTACTGGCTTCAGGCTCTCAGTGCCTCGGTTTTTGGGATCAATAGCTTTGCTTTTCGCCTGCCATCGGTAATTGCCGCTCTGTGCTGGCTTTGGCTGGTTTATCATTTCGTAAAAGATTACTTTTCGACGAAAGCGGCCGCCATCGCCGTTTGGGTAATGGCCTGCACGACCCTGGTTAGCGTGATTGGCAAAGCAGCCACAGCCGATGCGTTGCTTAATTTATTGTTAACTGCCAGTTTTTTTCAAATTTTTCGTTTTTGGTACCGACAAAACCAAGTCTCAACCCCTGAAGATCGCAACACGATTTACACGCGGTGCAATTTCTACAGTTTACTTAAGCTCGGTGTGTTGTTCGGTTTAGGCTTTTTAACCAAGGGCCCGGTGGCTGTTGCACTACCTCTAGTAACGGCGTTAATAGCATTTGCCCTTAAAGGTCAATTTTTATTGTGGCTAAAAGCCTGTTTGCATCCGGCCAGTTGGTTAACCTTTATTGTTATTATTTTACCTTGGCACATCGCGGTGTATTTAGATCAAGGCTGGGGCTTTTTTGAAGGTTTTTATTTGGGCCACAACCTGGGGCGCTTTAGCAGCACCATGGAAAGCCACGGTGGCACACCGCTCTACTATATTCTGGCTTTGCCATTTTTGTTACTGCCTTTTTCTCGCCAATTTTTTATGATTTTAGGCCGTGTCGCGGGCCACATTAAATCTCTACAGATTCGCGATCTACCGCTCATCAATATTTATTTCTGCGTTTGGTTTGTACTCACCCTGGTGCTTTTTTCTTTCTCGCAAACCCAACTACCGCACTACCTTTTATACGGATTGGTGCCGGTGTTTATCAGCATGGCGCAACGCTTAGCCGAGCCGGGTAAAGCGGCGCGTATTTGGGACTCTGCCATACCCGTGGCCACCCTTTTGTTGTTCAGTTGGATTCCTACAGCGCTAATGGCCCTACTGAACAAAGACGACAATTACGATGCCGCCACGGCCTTAGCAGGATGGCAAGCGTTTTCGGGAGGTCTTTGGCTGATCGCTTTGGGAATTACCTTGGCTGCCATTGTCGTTTTGTTTGTTAAATCGATACGCCCTTTAAACCGTGCTTTAGTGCTGGGTTTTCTCTCGATACTGGCTTGTAATTTTGTGTTATTACCCACGCTATCGACGGGCCAACAGCAACCTGTGTACGATCTCGCGCAACGGATTAACCAGGAGTTTTCTAACAGCCGGGTCATTGCGTACAAAACCAATATGCCAAGCTTTAGCGTGTACACCAATCGCATTGTTGCGCGCATGGATCCCGCTCCGGGCGATGTTATTTTTCTGCGCATCGACAAGGTAGAGCAATTACAAGAGCGCTTTCCCGAGGGTGAATTCAGTCGGCTTGCTCAATCTGGCGGCTTAGCCCTGTATCGGAGAGATCAGTAATGCTTAAAACCCCGCCAGGCCTATTGGCCGTCCGGCGCTATTTCGACTCTCAGGAATCGCGCTGGCAAAGCGCTAACAAAAATGACCCTTGGCTGTGGCGAGTAGCTTTGGCGCTTTTGGCTCTTGGATTACTACTCACATTAACGGGCGACCAGCATTCACTGTTTTTGTCGTTAAATCAGTTTTCGCAGTCCGTATTACCCGTGTACGTCTGGGCCAATATCACCTTTATTGGCGATGCCATGGTTGCCTTCACCATTGGTTTACTGTTTACGTTTCGATTTCCCAAATTGGCCTTAGCGATTTTATTGGCAGGCGTTATCGGCACAATACTCGTCCATACAGCTAAACACTTACTGGAATTACCTCGACCTCCAGCGGTTTTAGATCGCGACTTGTTCACGATTATTGGCCCTGCCTTTAAGAGCAACAGTATGCCATCCGGCCATACCGCCACGGCGCTTACGTTGGTCGCCCTACTTTGGCGTTGCGTGCCAAACCTGCAATGGCGCTTGGCACTGCTGGCATTTGGCTTGTTGATTGGCTGGTCGCGTGTGGCGGCCGGCATTCACTGGCCCGCCGATGTATGCATTGGCGCGGCGCTGGGCTTGTTTGCCAGTTGGCTGGGATTAAAGCTCAGCGACAAGCTGCCTTTACATCGTGTTACTTATGGGATCGTATCGGCAATATTAATCACCGCGGCAGTCATGCTGTTTAATTTTGACGGCGATTTCGAACAAACCGCCCTCACGGCCAAGTTGTTGTCTGTGGCAACGCTCGTTTATTGGCTGGGCTCGTGGGTTATTTTTTTCTTCGCGCCGAAGCTAATTTTGCCTAAACCGTTGCAAGAAAAGCTTCTCGACGAATCGCAGGGATAACCGGGCTGTAAACTCGACCCTAAAGACACGTTGGGCGGTTGCGATTCGATTGTGCGAGCGCCAAGGATGTTCCTACCCTTCGGGCGCCTTTGGCGGTAGCAATTTTTCCCGAAAATTGCTCGAACCAGGGTTCTCATCGTACCCCTAACCACATACAAAAAACCCGACGCGTTGCGCCGGGCTTTTTTGTATGGCGGTGAGGGAGGGATATACTCGGGCACATCCTTGTGCCCGACCCTGCGGGCGCCTCTGGCGGTAGCAATTTTTCCCGAAAATTGCTCGAACCAGGGTTCTCATCGTACCCCTAACCACATACAAAAAAACCCGATGCTTGCGCACCGGGTTTAATTTGTATGGCGGTGAGGGAGGGATTTACTCGGGCACATCCTTGTGCCCGACCCTGCGGGCGCCTTTGGCGGTAGCAATTTTTCCTGAAAATTGCTCGAACTAGGGTTCTCATCGCAACCCCTAACCACATACAAAAAACCCGACGCGTTGCGCCGGGCTTTTTTGTATGGCGGTGAGGGAGGGACTCAACACCATTTCCCAATTTCGGCGCAAATCGCGGCAGAATCGCGCTTGTTCGCCATGGTTTTGGTTGATAAAGAGCCATTGTATGTACCTGTGTATGTACCTGCAACCATATTGATCTCACTGAAACCAATCAAGTGCGCTCTACCTCTGTCCTCAGAGGGAATAGGTCAAACCCCGACCAACAACTCTTTGCCAAGTCAGCTCCAAAGTGCTTGATACCAGCATGAACCACCTTGATCCCTTTCCGGTTAAGGTGCTCAACTGCTGGTTTCATGTCAGAGTCTTGGGAGATTAGGATTGCAATATCGTAGGTGTTATCCAGCCCCAAACAAAGCAAATCCGTCACCAGTAATGTATCAACTCCCTTTTCTTGAGTCGCATTGATTGGCTCACCACATCCGGTGTCTGGGCATTTATCAATAGGCTGATGACACTTCGCACAATTATTGTGGCGCTTGGGCTTTCTATCCAAGCAAAACGTCCTGATTCCGGGTTGTCTGTTTAGCGTATTGTTAACCCACTTTTTAAAACTGCCGTTATCATTGGGGTTGGCAGAAGTGTAGATTCTTGTCTCTTGGTAAGACAAGCTCGTAATGCCTGTTCCTTTCAGTGAATCTTCTGCTTTTTTAGTGATCCAAGGACCGATATTGAACCAGTCAATACTAAAGCGGTGGTTATTTTGTGGGACACCTTTAGATTTGGCATCTTCCTGCTGAAGCGATAGCTGCAAATTCCAGTAGTCTATAAATACGATGGTACGCAAGGCTTTACGTTCTCCGAGATTAGTAGGTTTTATTGTTTGATTCGCGCTTGTGAGAAGAGTACTTTTTGAAGGTTTTCGGGAGCGTTGCTTCCTCTTTCGCTTCAGTCGTCCTTTTGCCCTCTTCTTTGCCATGCGTGATTGACTCTTATTAGCTTAGCAGCTAATATTGCCATATTATTGCCCACATCTACAGGGTCATCATCACCCATACCAAATGTAGGTGTTTATTAGTACCCGTGGGGCGGTTTCGCCCCACATATCCCTCCAAGCACCAAACCTAACCCTCTGATTTTAAAGCGTTTTTCTAAGATAGCGTTATAAACTCAATACTTTTTCCCGCTAAAGCTTGAAATTTGAACAGATATCCACAATATGTAGTGGTAAATCTGGATTTGCTGTACCAGATGTGGTTTTAATCAACTAAACAAAGGTACAAGCGCATGGGTAAAAAAGTAATAGATGCCAAGCAGGACAGCAAAGGCAATATCACTGCTGTAAAACTATCGGGGAATAGCTCGTTCACACCAGTTGAAACTGCTATGGGGATGGCTGACAAAGGGCAAATCGACAATGCTCACACGGTACGCCCTAAGAACGGTACTAAAGCACATCTGCGCACCAATCCTGATAATCGAAAAGGCAACAATTTGGACGAAATGGCAAAGGATTAGCTTATAAATGGATGGCGTTAATTTTACGGGTTTGGCTCCTAATTTTGCCGAAATTGTAGTTTCAAAAACAACCTTAAACATCTATTCAGCTGAGTTCGCTCAGCGGTTTTGGGATGAGTGCCGACAGGAAAAAGGTGATACATTCTATTATCGAAGAGGGAACTTGATTTACGCATGGTCAAGAAGTGGGGTGCAGGATGCGCAACCTATTGGGTTTATACCGACGACTGTAACTCTTGAGCATGACCCTGATGTGTTTGCCAAGGTAATTCAGCAAAGCATTGTCAGTTACTTCAAAAATATTCCCAGAGATACCTTTAAAGAGCGACATTCATCAAATTATTTCTTTCGAATTGATGGAGATAGCGAAGTTTATAAAATATCAAACCTGTCTTTCGTCCCACACTTTTATTTTTCTGTAGGTTATTTAAAGCGTAATAATCGAACTATTATCTACCTATCTTGCTGGAAAGAGTTTAAGCGGCGCTTTGAGGTGCCGGAATCAACAATACAAAGTGAAGGGATTGATACCAGAAATTGGGATCGTCGAGATGATAGAATTGTAGGCAGTCCGAGAAACATTAAAAAATATATTTCTGCTGTGCGCGGTGAAAGGCAGCTTAAGCAAATACAGCTTGATATACACAATAGGATTTCTGAATTTGCGTATATTAAAAAGAGCCTACGGTATCTTAACAAGCAATGCCCAAATATTAAGGTTATTGATGGGCTAACGATTAACGGGCTATCTCATTTAGGGATTCCCAATGATGACCTAAAAGAGTTTTCGATCAGTAGACCATCGACCTATTTCTACAACAATGCCACATCTAATGGGCGACAACTCCCGAATGATTAGATTCTTCGTTTTCGGTGGTTCCGGGTAAGCCATTATTCACCACCTTGATTGACGAATTCTGAGAACGATTTGTAAGAGTGGTTTTTACCTCTCGCTTGATGTTCCTCGATTGCTTCTTGAATTCCGAACAATTCAATTGCTTCTTCGTCTGTGATACTTTCAGGCTTGATCTGTTCGCGGACAAGTAAATCAACGGCATTCATAACCGGCTGCATTAACTTTTCTTTGGTGCGTGTTAGGTAGGCTTGTTTCTGGGCTTCGTTCGGGAAATCTGACATTGTTGTTCACCTCGATTTTTGGTTGTATCAGTATTTATGAGGTGACGAAATACGGTTCTGAGAATGATGCTAAATATGGTTACACAATGAGTGGCTTAGTCCCCCACTCATAGTTACAGTGAGTGGCTTATAGGGTTCCTCGTTCCCAACGGTTGGCGCTCATTGGTTGAGACATATCTTCCGCGAAGTTGTGTATGTCTCGGTGAAGCCCTCTCACCCGGTTTTTTCCTTTTGTTTCCGAGTGAGGGGGCTTTTTTATTACCACCATCGAATTTCATTTTCTAACTGCTTCATTGTGTCACTAACACGCTTCATCATTTCACAGTCTGCGCTATCGACTACGGACAGTAGAACCCGCTCAACCTCGTGCGGGAGCATTGCCCCCTGTGTCGCGCAACGGGTGCCCAACTCTTTCAAGCCAAACCGGCGATTGTCGGTTAGTGCAAGATAATTTGCTTTGACGGTCTCAATACTAAACCCATCTTTTACCTTTGGTCGGTCACTCGGTAATTGTGCCGGTTTAGCTTCGACTTTAGGCGGCTTTAATCCGTAGCGTTTAATTTCCCGGCTTTTACTGCAATTATATGTTTCAAAAAATGCGTGTTTCTTGTACCGGGTGTTAGTGCAAGGCATCCAGTAAATTTGAACCGCGTTTTTGCTCATAGGATCAAGCCCGGAATCCTTGAACCCTGCTTTCACAATATGGCTTTCAATCAGTTCAACACTCGCCCGGTATTGTTCGGGGCTTATTACCGGTTCAGACAGGATGACGAATACTCGGAATTTAAAGGGGTTTGTGTCACTGGTGTTGAAGGTATTGGTAATGGCAAAGCTTAGTTTCATCGTACCTTTTCGCTTTTGCCCCGGATTGAACAGCCGAACAAAATCACGGGCAGTCATTGAACCCCGGTGATTCGGTTTGTCGTTACCGTCGAAATCTAATACCAACATGTGGGCATGGCTGAAACTCGCCTTATCTCGCTTCGCTTGGGTGCCTTCGGCACGTTTGAATATTGCGGGGGTAAATCGGTAGCCTTCGCTGTTGCGGTCTGTCACAGGCTGTTGTGCGGCTTCTCGCAGCTCCCTTATTTGTTTCAATAAACTGGCTTCTACAAATTCCGGGTTTCGGCTGTTGTGGTGGGGGAATATCGTCATTCCCGCTTTTCTACAGGGTGCGCCTACGGCGTCAGGGGTGGCGGGGAGATTCACTGTATTTTCACAAGTGATTGATTTATTAGGAATATTTCGAAATTTGCACCTTTTTGTGTGGGGTAAAGAGAACTTCTCTTTTCTCTCTAAGCCCACATCAAAAGGTGCAAATATTGGTTTAGTTGTTGATTTACAAGCACTTTTCCCGTGCCCGTTAGGGCTTTCGGGGCTTGTCCCCGAATCACCACCAACCACAACCGCTTGATAGCCCTGTTCGTCAATATGGCGGATGTAGGCGAAGCCACGAGAAGCGCCAGACAAGCGATTAGCCAAATCGAACGCGGAACTTCGCTCCATACAAAAGATGGTCACGGTCTCACTGCTGGAATCATTACGGATTGAGGTTCTACAGACTGTTTGATACAGGGCATTCAGCACCATATCGGTATGCAATGTGCCCCGGTCAAAGCCCAATGTAGATAGAATGCCCTCGTGTTTTGGCTCAGGTCGAAGCGCACAGTCAAACACCAGAACATTGTAATCGCTGAAAGAATTACTACCGTGTTCGGCACTGGTAATCACCTTGCACCCTTCAATGTCCAGAATTTCACGTCCTTCATTGCGTTTGGTGTTGGTGCATAGCAAAAATGGCTGACCGATTTTTTCCACTTCACGCATGAATTTCTTGTCTAACGTTTCACCATACGATTTTAAATAATTGGCACTGTTCAGCCGTTTTTCATCGTCAGGCATGGCATAGACGATGCGCAACCGCTTTAGCAAATCGGGGTGATGATTGCCACCATTGCGAAGCTTTGACCGGGTTGCATTGTGAGGGGTGAAGCGTGAGGCTTTAAACCAATGGGAAAACTTAGACCGGTCAAAGTCGGCACTGATTAAAGTGCAGCTACCCCAACCAGACAAAAGCCCTTTGTTCAATACAGAGATAAAGTAGGTTTCCCCGTTGTCTTCATCATTCTTTTTCTTTACCCGCTTATTCATCAAATCCCACTGAGATTTTTTGATATACACGGTTTCATTCCGGCTCAATACAGATTGTAGCAAGGGGCGCTTGTCGTGGTAATGTTGCCCCATGGTCATCATTTCGTGGCGTAGTAAGTCTGAATCAATAGCGGCAACGTTATGGAGGCTATCAGCAATGTTTTTGCCGTTCGCTTCTGTTCGGCAATCGCTGACCTTTCTATCAAGCTTCAACCACTGCTTAATTTCACCGGGGTTGTTCTTCGCCCATACCCGGCGCGGTTCATCCAAATTTGGTAGTTCATCTATCCACAAGTGACATTGAGACCTCACAGCTTGGTTAATGTCGAGATATTCACCGGGGTTTTCATAGTCTGGAATGCTGAAATTCAAATTCACCAGCGTGGCGAACGTGATTAAAATAATTGGACAGGCACCGGCAACACCTTCACAGGTATTGTTCCCGTAGCAGTAATTCAAAACCGTATCGGTTACATGCTGGTTAACATTTCCGACAACCGTTTTATAGTGGGCTTTGATAACGTTGTTCGCACCGTGAGCCAATAAATCGCGTTCCCACTGGTCGAGCAAATCGGTTTTACCACAAACCACCAGTTGCACATTGAACCGGCTATGGTGAATAACCTGCTTTATTGTCTGGTAGCTTTTACCTGTACCACAATCGGCTTGAAGGTAGCCCAAAGGTGGCAAAAGTTGGCTTTTATTCGTTGCATATATACTTGTAGTCATTAGGCAATTCGCTGTTGGTTTTAATTTTTGTTTTGGCGAACATGGTTAAGTTACTTCTCAATTGTTTGATGTCTTTTTGTTGTTTAGTAGAGTGATGATCAGCCCGGTGAGTACGGTTCAACTCACCGGGCTTTTTTACGCACTTTCTTTGCTGGGAAATTTGTACACGTGGCGAATATCATCACCACTGAGAACAAGCGAATCACGGGGACGCTCGAAAAACTCGGTCAACGCGCTGTCCACGATGCTGGACATGGAAAAGTTAGTTTGTTCGCTCAACGTGGTGAGCAACTCAAGGTTGGTTTTGCTAATGCAGTAGTTTCGACGTTCTTTCATGGCTAAGGCTCCAATTAATTCTTATTGCCTTAGTATGTATACACGCCTGAAGGGCGTTTATAGAACCTTTTGGAATATTTGACGTTGTTTTTATACTCTCGGTGGAAAGTCCTGCTGAAAGCCATTACCGACAGTTGGTCAAACTATCGTCAAAGACCGCCAAATATCACAAAAAGTGTTTTAAATCAATGGGTTAAATTAACTCAATTCAACAGGACCGGGTTCAACCCAACGCACCAATGTATCAAAGGCTATATACCAATGAGTCCCCGCCGTGATGGTTCCTAAGCCTACAGTAGCGCGGTCGGGTTCTCACATTCAGATAGTTGACGCCACAAGGATGTGGCACTCTAACCTGCTTGACATACGACCCATTGTTTAGCTATCCTAAGAATGCAGTTTGTGGCGGTAGGAGCACCCCACGTAAAAAACTGAAGTCTCCAAACAGAAAGTTGTGGCGGTAGGAGCACCCCACGTGAAAAACTGAAGCCTCCAAACAGAATTAACTGCCGAAGAAAACCCCGAAAGGGGTTTTTTTTGGTCTATAGGAAATATGCTGGATGCAATTAAAAAAATTAGATCAGTCATTTTACACCGAAAATACGCACCTCGATCAAGCATTAGACAATATCGACGGCAGCTGGGCAGAGGGAAAGGTTCGCGGGTATGGGGTGGTTCTGATCAGCATTAAGTCTTTAAGCTTCGGAATACCACTTAGATCAAGAATAAGGCACAAAGCTAATTACATTACTGCCAGAAGTAATGAACGCGGTATCCAAGGGAAGGGGTTAGATTTCTCCAAAGCGGTGCTGCTGACCAAGCCAACCTACGTATCTAATCAAATTTATTTAATCCCGGATTCTGAGCATAAGAAGCTGCTGAGCAAAGAAGTCCACATCACTAATAAGTTTGAAAAATATGTTAGCCGCTACATTCATGCGGTTAACGCCCCAGATCACAATATCTTATCTTCTCCTGAGTACAGGTTTACAACCCTTCAACACTACCATTTCGAGCTTGGCTTGTAATCCGAAACAACACGCTCAAAACCACACACCCTTTCAATGTCTCATATTGTGTACTTCTTGAAACATTGGCTTTTTATGTCTCAAATCATGTCTTATAATAAAGTTCTCACTATCCTTTAGAGAACTTGAGACAGTGGCGACTATTGGTTACATCCGGGTGAGTAGCACCGGGCAAAAGCTACAAGTACAACAGGACAAGCTCAAGGCATACGGCTGTGAGCGTATCTTTCAAGAAAAGCTATCAGGAACCACCGCACAGCGTCCCCAGCTGCAAGAGTGCCTACGCTACCTGAGAGAGGGTGACACGCTTGTAATCACTAAGCTGGACCGTTTGGCGCGTTCAACGCTTCACCTTCACCAGATCGTTGATGACCTCCAATCACGGGGTGTTCAATTTGTAGTAACTGACCAACAAATTGATACCAGCACACCCACCGGGAAATTGATGTTCACCATGCTAAGCGCCATTGCCGAATTCGAGACAGCGTTACGGCACGAACGGCAAATGGAAGGAATCGAGAAAGCAAAGAACAACGGTGTTCAATTCGGACCCAAGGCAAAGCTTGATGATTCCCAAATTGATGAACTTAAAACCAAGCGTGAAGCTGGGGTGTTGATAAAAGATTTAATGAAGGAATACGGGTTGAGCAAGGCGAGTGTGTACCGGTATTTGAAAGAATGACGATTGCTTGATTGTCGCCACTGTTGGTTATGGTCTGGCATTGTCGGGAGCAGTGTTGAATCGGGTTGAATCGTCATTCCCTCTATACAACGGGCTTACATGCCTTCAAGAAAGCACTATTTTCACCATTGCCGCACACTCAATACCGCGTGAAAAATAATTCCTCAAAATTGCATAAAATCCTTCACTTAAAAAA
>CAYFFE010000077.1:0-17905 GCA_964342265.1 uncultured Cellvibrionaceae bacterium
ACCACTTACGTTTGTTGATTTTGCCTGCACATCCTTGTGCAGGAGGAACCTCTGAGTTAATCAGAGGTTCCTAAAAAACTTCTACCAACCGAGACAACAACTCCACAGATAAAATGGACGAGATTGGTCAAACCTAGTAAAAACTCATAGGCGAATTTATTGGAGTTACCTAATAGCAATACCGTGTGTTTGATTGATAGCCAGCGCATCAGCCAATACATCGGCAACTTGTTGAATATTATCGGACGATAATCGAGGATGAAACGGTAAACCAATTAGACGATGACTGAGCTGCTCGGCCTGAATTAACGGACCAAATCGCAGTGAATGACTTTTAATATAACTGGCAAAAGCCGGGTGTAAATGTAATGGCGGGCAATACCATTGCCTCACGCCAATATCCTTACTGCGAAAATACTCGCACACGTCGCTCGCGCCACCGGGAATCGCCACAACAAATAGTGTCGGCGAACTGGGGCTCTCTTCACTTTGATAGACAATGGGCAATCCCCGTTGATGCAAGGCCTTGCGCATTTGCTTAAATAACCCATTACGTTTTTGTTTGATTTGATCAAAACGCCGAATTTGACACAGCCCCACAGCGGCATGGTATTCACTGAGCTTGGCATTCATACCAATGGTACTGACCGCGCCTTCAGAGAAACCGAAGTTGGTGAGCTCTCTAGCTACTTGTAAATAGTTTTCATCTGTCGAAAGAAGCCCTCCACCCTCGCCGATACCCAACGATTTTGTTGCATGAAAACTGTAGGCAACATCCACTTGGGATCTGGGCGTTTGACCCGGGAAAGCGCCGGCCGCATCGATTAGTACTTGGCAATGATTTTCCTCGGCAAAGTTTTGCCATGCCTGCTCATCCACGGTTTGACCGTAAGCCGATACGGGCACTACCACTTTTGCACCGGACTTTTTAACGATTGGTTCGGCAATTTCCGGCGTCAGCAACCAGGAATCTGGATCCACATCGGCCAATACTGGAATCAACCCAGAGCGAATTACTGCCGTTGCAGTTGCAGGAAATGTTAACGAGGGTAGCACTACCCGAGTACCCGGTCGCAATCGATAGGCACTGAGCCCAACTTCCAACGCTGTGGTGCCCGAGCACGTCGAGACCATGGCAAAGTGATTGGGAGTATGAGAATTGGTGCTAAGCTGATTTTGCTGTTGAATCAGTTTGACCAGTTCCTTTTCGAACTGTAAACACAATGGCCCGTAATTAGAGTACCAATGATTATTATCAATTTGTCTTAACCACGGTAGGATTTCGTCTGTACTGGGTAAATCCGGAACCAATAGTGGAATCATTCAGTCCACTCCCAAGCTTAGATAACTATTGAGCCCTGCTGGCCCGCCAATATTGTGGCGTAACGAATTGTTCTACGGCGTCTCGGTTAGGTGTTAAACCCAGAGTTTCCGCTAACGTCAAAATTTCGTCGCTATTACCACTTACTAAGTTATCGGCCGATACAGAAAAAACTTGAAGCCCGGAGTGTTTTAACGCATTGAGCCTTTGCTGATATTGCTGAACAAAATCCTGCCAAAATGTTATATCTGAAGAATGATGGGCCATAAAATGGGTATTCATACAAGACTCAATAATGTCTTCCACGGTTCGATTAACGACGACCCAACGCGCATTGCTAAACGCTTGACTGAACAGCGGCCAGAGCAATGTAATTTTAGCGTCTTTATAAAGCCAAGGGCTTTCACCGGTATAACCGTCTTTTTTTAGCAGTTGAATAAAAGCTTGGTCTAATCCTTTAATATTGGGTACTTGTTTAAAATTTGGTAAAGCTTTTACTCCCAGTGGGTCGCAGCCTAATTGTATTAAAAGCGGCTTGATTAATTGCTCGCGCAATTGGTAATTTTCAAAAAAGCCTTTTGGGTTGCCAACTCCTCCGGCAACGGTATTGCCAAGCCAAGCACCGCACAGCTGTAGGCAGCCTGCCACCATTGATGTACCGGATCTTGGCATTCCGGTAACAAAAATTGGCGTATCAAAATAATAAGATTCGCTCATTAACCTAATCGATCAAACAAACTTAAACTGGTTACTTGCACAAAACTTTGTTGGGCTGCTTGTAGAATTGTTTCTTGTAAAGATAAGTTACTGAGTGCCTCTGCGTAATCTATTTCTTCGATATTAGATAACACCTCGTCGTTAAACAGTTCTGAATCCTCATGTAATAAATCAGTGGCGTCCAGCAAATTTAATCGTGCACCAATACTGGCAGAAACACTGTCCAAATTGCGACCGGCATTATTTAAGTTATTTAAAATTGCACCCAGTCGATCGCTTAGATTTTGATTGGCCGCCGAGGCTTCTGCAGGTTGTCGTAATAATTGAGTTAATTCAAATGCGGTATCCAATAGACCACGCGTTTCTTGCCGATCAATATAAAATTCTGTTTCTTCGCCCGGTAACGGACCTATACCATCGCTATCCCCATTGCCAACCACAAAACCGTTTTCGTCAACGGGAATATACAATGAAAATACTTGACCAAACTCGCCGCTTAAATCCGCCTGAATTTCCAAGAAACCCTGATCGCCTGCGGTATCTTCGTTTACTAAATTTACATTAGTAACAGGAAACGGCCCAGAACCGTCTGGGGCGGTATATTCCAGAGTAAAATCCAAAGGCACATTGGGAAAATTAGCGTCTCGGGCGTCACGGTTATCCGATAACGTTAGTGTGGTGCGCTGTGGACTGGCCACGCCGGTAAAATTATCGTAGTAATTGTCGAATGCTTGCTGATCCACCAAATCTCCGGCACCAATAAAAGTACCATTATTGGCATTGGTTGAGGTAGCTACCCGGTGTTGATTACTTATATTTTGAAAAACATCGTAACCACTGTCGCGAATAGAAACAAAACTACCGCCGGCAATTTCTATCTCCCGTTCGCTAACATCGCCTTGATAAACCACACTGCCATCCGGTTGCAAGGCATAGGGCCTTTGATTAGCTTGGCTGCCGGCAAATAGGTATTCACCACGGGCATTTTGGCTGTTGCCAACGGATATTAATTGTTTATAAATTTCGTTAGTTTCTTCCGATAAAGCAATACGATCTTCATTACTTAACGCACCATCACCCGCTTGAATGGCTAATTCTTCAAGCCGCTGTACAGCGACCAACACATTGTTTAGCAAGGCCTCCTGTTCGAATAAATTATTATTTCCCAAGGTAATATTCGATCGATAGCGGGATAAAATCGCATTGTCTTCTTGAATATTCAGTATCCGAGTTGCCGCTACCGGGTCATCCGATGGATTTAATACCCGCTTGCCCGTACTCACCTGCTCCTGAGTACGCAATAAATCGGCGTAAATATCCTGAATACTGTTAGTGCCAAAATTAAACGCTTGTGTAGTAGAAACGCGCATGGTTTATCTCATTAAATTTGTAAAATCCGATCAAATAATTCCCGAGCAATGGCAATTACCTGGCTGGATGCACTGTAGGCCTGCTCAAATCGAATCAAATTTGCGGCCTCCTCGTCGAGATTTACACCGGAAATTTCTTCGCGATTATTAAATGCTTGATCAAAAATCGACTGATTGGCCTCGGTTTCAATTTTTCGTTGAGCAGTAACTACGCCAACTTCTTCAACCAATTGCCCGTAATTATCCACTAGGCTTTGATTTGCACCTGTTACCGCAGGACTGCTGCGCACGAGGTTTGCCGTTTGTAAGGCTACAAGTGCCAGCGCGTTGCGGTTGTCGGCAACACCGTCTAGGTTAGGGTCTATGGTTATAGAGTCGCCGTTTTCTGGTCGACCAGAAATATCAAAATTTAGCTCTATGCTGTTGCCACCGCCGGTAATGGTTAGCGATAAATTGTTATTAACGCCAGGTGTGAAGGCTAAATCTGTTGGGGTGGCAATAAAACCAACCGGCAAATTAGTTACCTGCCAGTCATCAGTTAGCTCGTTATACGTCAGTTCAAAAGGTACGGCTCCACCCGTTGTTAGTAACGGTTGATTGGCGCCATCCACGGGCGAGGTTACAATGGGCTGCGATATATTTAAATCACCGCGATTTTGTAGCGACGCTGAAGCACGTAAAGGCGCAGCAAATGCTAACTGGGACGGCTCATTTAAAACACGCTCAATTTGGCCCGCCGCCAAACGTGTTGGCGAGATGAAAAAAGCATCGCCATTAAAGGCTGCACCCGCGGCCAAATGAATATCAATGCCCTCATCCGGTAGACTAATGGTTGTAGGTAATGGAATGGTGCCACTGGCCACAACCGATCGGTCGCTGAGTCTAACCAGTTCGTAATTACCACTGTTAGTTCGAAGCGTATAATCACTGGCAGTGAGCGCACTGGAGTCAGTAATTTCTACTTCCAACACAGCGTTGCCACCGTTGTTTAAATCGGCAGTGACCCGGCTTCTCTGGCTACTGGGCGTATTAATTTCGGAGAATATAATCTCGCCAAAATTACCCGCCAAATCCAATCCCTGGGCCTGCTGTTGATTAACCGCATCCGCCGTTACCAGCGCCAAACGCCCCAAATCATTCAGTGCAGGAATCACCAGTTCACGTTGGTAAGCCAATAAGCCACCTAACTCACCGCCAGAGACAATATTAGAGATATCTGTGCCGGACCTGGGTTGAATAATGGATAATTGAAAGCCAGCATCCAGCGATGTTGTTGTCCCCAGCTCGGTAACATCCGAACCCACTACCAACGGCTGGCCCGTGCCGATAAATAAATTCACAATACCGTTAGCTTGAGGCGAGGTGGTTATACCAACCAACTCACTTAATTCTCGTATCGTTAGATCGCGCTGATCGATTAAATCGTTGGGCTGGCGACCATTCGAAAAAGCTGCAGCCACAGAATCGTTTAAATTGGCAACATTAGAAACCAATTGATTAACTTGGCTTACCAAAGCCTCAACTTGATTGTTGATAAAGCCATTTTGATTGGCAATGCCTTGATACAAAACATTAAAACGATCGGCGAGCCCTTCTGCTTCGCTCAATACCAGTTGGCGAGTAGCATCACTTTGTGGATCTTCAGAGGCCGTGGATAGCGATCCAAAAAAACGCTCTAAACTGGCCGTTAAACTGGTGTTTGATGACGCTAAAATCGAGTCCAACTGTTCCGCTTGCGTTAAATACGCTTGCGATTGTTGTAAATCCTGCCCAGCTAGTCGTAACTCTTCGTTAAGGAATTCGTTAAACAATCTATCAATTGCTGTGATTTGTACACCTGCACCAACAAAACCGCCGCCGGTAAAATTAGGTTGCTGAGTGGCTTGTTCGGTACGTTGGCGACTGTACCCTTCTGTATTCGCATTAGCGATGTTTTGGCCGGTAGTGCTTAACGATGTTTGCGCTGCCGTTAAGCCGCTGAGTCCGATATTAATGAGCGTCATAATTCAACCTCTTTGAATTTACCGGCTAAAGTTGCCCTGGTTAAATTCGGGTTGCTGTAAAATAGTCAGAATTTTTGCAGAATATTCTGGGTCTGTAGCGTATCCAGCGTCTTGTAGGTGTTCGAGATACGCACGATTATCACTGGCGTTATTTAATGCCTGCTGATACCTTGGGTTTTGTTGGATAAATTCCACATAATCGTTAAAGCTCTCCTCAAAAGAAGGATAAGCTCGGAAGCTGGCGAGCTCTTTTTCTGCAACGCCTTGTTGGTATTCCAACGTTGTTACTTTCACGCTTTCGCCCTGCCAGCGAGAATCGCTTTTGATATTAAATAAATTATGACTGCTTACTTCGCCGTTGCGAGTAATGTGCTCACCCCAACCGGTTTCTAGCGCGGCCTGAGCAATTAAAACGCGTTTGTCCACGCCTAATTTAGCTGCAGCTCGTTCCGCTAACGTCGATAAGACGTCGATAAAATTATCGCGGTTAATCGTGGGTGAGCTGTTTTCGGGGATTGATTTATTGGCAAAATGATCGATAGTATTAATTGCCTGATCATTATTAGATTCTACCTGTTGCTTAGGACTGTAGGCCTGAGAAGAACGCAATACTTGCGATGTTGCAGCAATACCCGACTCGGGCTCCTGCCAATCCAAGTTGTATTGCTCCATAAGCTGGCGAGCAAGTGTTTCGGCCAAGCCGTAGCCACCATTTTTAGCCAACTCCTGCGACATTTGCTGATCAAACATTTGTTGGTGAAATTGCATTTCACTGCTGTTTTGAAAGTTATCCTGGCCAATTACATCCACACTGGCTCGCATTTCTTTCATCATTTGACTGATAAAATACGATTCAAATTGGCGAGCCACGGCCATAATGGCCTCGGGATTTTTTTCCCGCCCCAGTTTTTTTACGTCGTTAAGTGCGTTTAAATCCGTATAGGACTGGGCCGCAGTTGTGGCATTGGTTGTATTGTTGCTTGTACCGAACATTAAATCACCACCAGCTCAGCACGCAATGCGCCTGCTTCTTTTAGCCCTTCTAAAATAGCCATTAAATCACCAGGCGCTGCACCGACTTCGTTAACGGCACGGACAATGTCATCCAACGTGGAGCCGGGACCAAAGCGAAACATAGGCTTAGGCCCGTCTTCGACAATAATTTCAGTTCGAGGCACTACCACGGTATCGCCTTCGGCTAACGGATTAGGTTGGCTCACTGCAGGGTTTTCTCGAATAGTCACGGTTAAACTGCCGTGCGTAATAGCTACGGGCTCCACCGTGACATGATTGCCAACAATAATGGTTCCCGTACGAGAATTAATAACCACTTTCGCCCTTCCCTCACCGGGATCGACTTCTAGGTTTTCTACCAGCGCAATAAAATCCACTTTTTGCGCGGGATTAACCGGTGCTTGAACCACAATTGAGGTGGGATCGTTGGCGAACGCAGTTTCCGGCCCAAAGGTATGATTAATAATATCGGCGACCCGTTTCGCCGTGGTGAAATCCGATTGATGCAAATTTAAAATCAACGGCCGCCCACCGGCAAATTGCAGTGGAATGGATCGCTCAACTATAGCGCCACTGGGAATTCTTCCCACACTGGGCACGTTAATAGTGACTTGTGAGCCATCCGCGCCTTCTACGCCTAATCCCCCCACCACTAAATTTCCCTGCGCAATTGCGTAAACTTCGCCGTTAATACCTTTTAGAGGCGTCATTAACAAACTTCCACCGCGCAAGGAGTCGGAATTACCAATCGAAGACACGGTTACATCAATAGTTTGGCCAGGCTTTGCAAAAGCGGGTAACTCGGCATGCACGGCTACGGCGGCCACGTTATCGATTTGTAAACGTGCCCCCTCCGGTACAGAAATGCCAAATTGTTTTAGCATAGAATTAAACGATTGCGCCGTAAATGGAGACTGATTGGTCGTATCGCCGCTGCCATCCAAACCCACCACCAAGCCATAGCCTATTAATTGATTACTGCGCACACCTTGAACGCTGGTAATGTCTTTAATACGCTCGGCGGCGGAATAATTGATAACAAGCAGCGAAACTAAAATCGCACGAAAAATGCCAATCAATGCTTTCATACTAAAACGGCCAGATAGGACTGTTGAAAAATTTTGTTAACCAACCCATACGGTTGCTGTCGGCTAATTCGCCGGTACCACTGTACGAAATTCGGGCGTTGGCAATGCGAGTAGATGCAACGGTATTATTGGTGGTGATATCTTCGGGTCGAACAATACCGCTAAGCCGAATGTATTCGTCTCCACGATTAAGAGTTAGCCATTTTTCACCACGAATAACCAAATTCCCGTTTTCTAAAATATCCGCCACTGTAACGGTAATATTGCCCAGCAACTGATTACTTTGGTCGGCGTCGGCTTCACCTGTAAATTCTCGCTCAGCTTCAAGGTTGGTTAGCAGGCTTAAGTTAGAAACACCTAAACCCGAGCCCAATACCGTGCCTTCGTTTTGATTGATTTCGTTATCTTTAATTACCGACACATTGGAGGATTTACTGGAGGTTGTCTGCTCTTGCAAGTTAACGGTAATAATATCGCCAATACGCATGGCCTTGGCATCGCCGTACAGCGACATAGCATAATTGCGGCTGTACAAAGAGCCATCGCTGGGCGGTTCTTTAGCCGCTTTGGGGGCAACTACCGGCGCAAAATACGGGTCGGTACCTGGCTTGGGGGCTAAAGTTTGCGAGCCGCAACCCGATAACCCGATAAGGCAAAATACACTGCCTAAATAGCCGATAAAATAATGTCTGCCACCAAGCTTCATAAGAAAAACCTTATAAATTTTGACTGATAAATTGCAACATTTGGTCTGCAGTGGAAACCACTTTAGAATTTAATTCGTACACGCGCTGTGTGGTAATCATATTGACCATTTCTTCCACAATATCCACGTTAGAGTTTTCCAAAGTGCCTTGTAAAATCTCGCCCAAACCATCTTGCCCGGGTGTGCCGGTAATTGGATTACCGCTGGCGGCGGTTTCGAAAAACAAGTTACCGCCAATAGCTTGTAAACCACCTGGGTTGATAAAATCCACCGTTTGAATCGTACCAATTTGCTGTGGTATTTCTTCACCGACGATATTGGCCGAGACAGTGCCATCCGTACCAATGGTGATCGTGCTGGTGTTTTGTGGAACGGTAATAACTGGGTCTAGCAACAGTCCGTTGGCATTTACAATATTGCCATCGGAGTTTAAATGAAATTGTCCATTGCGAGTGTAGGCCGTGTTGCCATCGGGTTGGGTAATTTGAAAAAATCCTCGACCACTAACCGCCAAGTCCAAAGGTTGATCGGTAATTTGTAGGCTGCCTTCAGAAAATTGTTTTTGTGTTCCCACAACACGAACACCCGTTCCCAACTGCAAACCTGAAGGTAACGTAGTATCTTGGGTAGATTGAGCACCGGGTTGACGTGTAATTTGATACAACAAATCCTCAAACACAGCAGCATCGCGTTTAAATCCCACTGTCGATGCATTAGCAAGATTGTTGGAAATGGTGGTTAATTGGGTGTCTTGAGCACTTAATCCTGTTTTACTCACATATAAGGCAGCGTGCATAATTTTTCCTCAAATCAATCTATTACTTTTTATCTTGCGAAAATGTTTACTTAAAATTCCTTAGCTCAACTGTAACAAGCGCACAGTGGCATCGGCATTCTGCTCCATGGTCGACATGAGTTTTACTTGTGTTTCGTACTGGCGAGCCAAACCTAAAATAGAGGTAAATTCATTAATGACATTAACGTTGCTGGATTCCAAAAATCCGGAAATTACCGTTACGTTGGGATCGGCATTAAATTCACCGTCTTCTCGCAGTCGAAACAAACCATCCGCGCCTTTTTCGAGTTCTGCCACATTGGGATTAACCAATTTAAGCCGATCGATATTGGCCAAAGCTTCTGGCCCCTGCCCTTGAATTTGAACGGTAATAGAGCCATCACGGGCAATTTCTATGCTCTCTAGGGGCGGTAAAACAATGACGCCGCCCTCGCCTAAAATAGGCAAGCCTTTGCCGGTTTGTAGCACGCCGTTGGCATCAATGTGTAAATCCCCGGCTCGAGTTAATGCCTCGGTACCGTCAGGTGCGGCTACGACAAAAAATCCTTCTGACTCTAGGGACAAATCCAAACTTCTGCCCGTTTCTTTTAACGCACCAGAACTAAAATCGGTGGCTGGTCTCTCGCTTTGTGAATAGGCTCGCGTGGGATGGCCATCACCGTAATAAACGCCCTGACTGCGCGCTTGTTCAAAATCTGCTCTAAAACCTGTGGTATTAGCATTGGCCAAATTATTGGAGCGCGCGGTTTGCGCCAGCATGTTATTTTTAGCAGCGGTCATTGCAATGTAGATGGCACGATCCATAGTTATTCCTGTTAAATCATTTAATCTTTTTCTGCGTCAATAATTTACGCTTTTAAATAGCTCTAACTGAATAAGAGCAACATCGGTGCCATATAGATTAGTTTTTAAATAAATATTTAATACCGAAAGATTATTTTTTATAGGCAAAAAAAAGGCGACTTTCGTCGCCCAAATCGCACAGTCAATCCAGAGAAAACTAACGAATATTAATAATGGTTTGTGTTGTTTGATCAGCAGTCTCAATTGTTTTTGAATTGGCTTGATAGTTTCGTTGCGCAATAATAAGTTGTACCAATTGCTCGGTTAAATCGGTGTTGGATTCTTCCAAGGCTCCAGAGTTAACCAACCCGAGAGCCGCCGATCCAGGTGCCCCCACGTTGGGTTCACCCGATTGAAATGTCTCGGCCCAGGAATTATTACCCGTTGGTTCTAATCCTTGATTATTCGAAAATTCTGCCAATGAGAATTGTCCAATAATCCGAGATTGTCCGTTGGTAAAACGAGCAAAGATAATGCCAGTAGAATCAATTTCTAATCCCGATAACCGACCTGTGGTAAAACCGTTTTGGGTTACGTCAGTTACCCCAAAGGAAGAACCAAATTGAGTAGTTCCCCGATAATCGATGGTTAAATCCACCCGTTCAGGATCGGTTGCATCGGCATCGGCCCATCCTGGAATACCAATTTCGGTTTCTCCATCGACACCATCGATGGCCGCTAATACACCGGTTGAATCAAAAGCCAGTAAATTCGGCAAAGGATTGCCGCCGCCATCGGTAATTGCCGGTTGACCATCAATGTAACTGTAAGCGTTCCACTCGGTACGATCGCCGTTAACGCCGGCATTAACAAAATATTGTGTAAGCGTGTGGCTTACCCCTAGCGCATCGTAAATCGTCACCGATGTTGCATTGTTGTAAGTACTTGCATCGGCTGCATCAAACGGTGTCGCTATGGGAGGGCTTGAACTGGCGTTAAGGTTTAATTGCCAATCCACATTATTACTTTGCAAGGGCGGAATATTGTCTGTGGTGATTTGCAAAGGCGTAAGCACACCGATGATATTATCGTTTTCATCGGCACTGAAGCCCTGCACGATACCGCCATTGTTGGATACTACAAAACCTTCGTCGTCTAAGGCAAATGTACCGTCACGGGTGTAATTTATTTCACCCCCAACGTCCAATATAAAAAAACCTTGCCCGCTAATGGCTAAATCCAATTCGTTTTCGGTGTATGCTAAATTACCTTGATCAAACTGTTGCGCAACTTCCGAAACTCGAACGCCATCGCCCACTTCAAATGCACCGGAACCAAACAATGAATTCGCGTAAACATCGCCAAATTCTGCACGGCTTTCTTTAAAACCCACCGTCGAAGCATTGGAAATATTGTTTCCCGTTACTTCAAGGTCGATGCTTGCAGCGCGAATGCCACTGAGTGCCACATTAAATGTCATTATCTAGCTCCTACAAAATTATTGCTTGAAAATCTCTTAATAAATCAGAGTTTCCTTAGTTAAACTGAAGCACATCGCTAAAGCTGTACGAACCAACACCTGCTAAATTTAACGTTAATTCGCCGTTGGCTCCCACCGTTACGCTGTTAACATTGGCGCTGAGTGCCGTATCGAGCTGTGTATTTTTCCCGTCAATGCCCGCCGTTATCACAAAGCTGTATTCACCGGGGGGCACATTTTCTTGCGAGGATTGCCAATCAATTAATTCACCATTAACTTCCGCGTAGCTACCATCCCAGCGGAAAACCATTTCACCGGCAGCTTGCGGACCGGCTGGTATCGAATCCACAAGCGAGCCGCTGGCATCGTAA
Organism: uncultured Cellvibrionaceae bacterium; assembly: GCA_964342265.1. Lineage (GTDB taxonomy): Bacteria > Pseudomonadota > Gammaproteobacteria > Pseudomonadales > Cellvibrionaceae > Halioxenophilus. The sequence goes on from CAYFFE010000077.1 coordinate 11,650, forward strand.
ATATCGATATTTACGCCGCTGGTACTGGCTGGAATATCCACACTACCGGAAATAATGCCCTCCGGCGGTAAAATGGTGTGGTCGGTAGGAACTGTCACCGATGTGCCCACCAACGATGATGCTTGCAAGGCTTGATTGGATAAAAACGATCCAGTAAATCCTTCGAATGAATTACTCAACTGATCCAAACTTTCGACTTGCGTAAATTGCGCAAGTTGTGCAACAAACTCACTGTTTTCTTGTGGCTCTAATGGGTTTTGATTTTGCAATTGGGTGGTAAGCAACTGCAAAAAGACATCTCGGCCCAACTCGTCGCCTTCGCCTGCAGACTGTGCTTGTCGGTTTTCTACCGAAAGTCTACTTAACGCTGAGTCGATATTGATATCATTCATAATTTATTGCTCCACCGAAAACCCTTATTGACCCAGTGTTAACATTCGCTGCATCATTGTTTTTGCTGAATTCATGACTTCCACATTCATTTGATAAGCTTTAGAACTGGCAATCATGTTGGTCATTTCTTCCACGGCATTGACGTTGGGATAAAAAACATAACCCTCTTCATTGGCCAGTGGATGACCGGGTTCGTACCTTTGTTGTAACGGCGCATTGGATTCCACGATGCCCAGCACTTGCACACCTGCTGACTCCGTAACACCATCGTCTAACGTATCGAAATTTAGTTGCTGTACTTGACTGTTTACCGCGGCAAAAACCGGGTGTCGGGCGCGATAGGTTTCATCGATGCTGGAAGCCGCCGACTCCGCATTCGCCAAGTTACTGGCCGTTGTATTCAGTCGAATACTGTTGGCATTAAGAGCGCTGCCTGCGGTTTCAAATATTTTGCCCAAAGTCATAATTACTCTCCCCGCAAGGCTGATAACAGGCCGGAAAAACGACCTTTTAAAAACAGAAAACTGGATTCAAAAGCTAATGCGTTTTCCATATACTCGGCGTGCTCCACCTGCTCTTCCACAGTATTGCCATCGATTGAGGGTTGCTGCGGTGTGCGATAGAGCGTTTCATCGTTATTCACAATTTGAGCACCGCCTGGCGTATGCTTTGCAGAAGTGACCACCATATCCAAGCCCTGTAGACCTTTGGGTTGGGTTTGCTCAAACACCTGTTTAAAGTCGATGTCTCGCGCTTTGTATCCGGGAGTTTCGGCATTAGCTAGGTTGTTGGCCAGAATACTGGCGCGTTCAACGCGGGTTTTTAACGCCAGCGGATGAACACCCAATGCATTGTCAAAGTTTATTGCCACATTAACTCTCTAAAAATTTCCATTCAGTTGAGGTAATTTGTGCGTGTTACTTTTCAGTTACTGCTCTCGGTTTAATTTACCGCCAGACTTACGTCAGAACTGCAACAGCGAAAATATTTTCCGCTCTAACTCTAAAATTACCTTGGTAGCTCACATAAAGCGAATGTTATGCCAAAGCACTTTTTACCAATAAATACAACGGGTTATGTTTTTTTAGAGGCGACAATAAACTGCAATTAATGAAAAGCGGCAAGGGATTGCCAAGGGAACAGCAGTGGCTTTTTTGGCGATTGGATAATGAACGGTTGAATAATGGGCGGTTGGATAAGCGACGGGAGTCGATCGAGAAAATTGAATTACAAGAAAACCTAAACTAGCGCAGGCTAATCAACTACTGTGCACATTACTGATGATAGCTTAATTGATTGCTCGGTAAGCAATACCCGGTTGGCATTGGATCATTTCAAACAAGTGGCTATTATTGCCGAGCCCTTCCGATGCACCCAAAAATAAAATCCCGCCGGGTAGCAGTTGTTGATGTAATCGCTTGAGAATATCGCTCTTGAGCTCGGGGTTAAAGTAAATCAATACATTGCGGCAAAAAATAATGTCGAATTTACCTAAACTGTTGAACGATTCCATTAAATTAAGCGGCTTAAAGGTAACTCGGCGACTGACTTGATCGTCCACTTGCCATTGGTCTTGTTCAACCTGATGAAAATGTTTACGCATACGCGCGTCGCTCATACCGCGGGTAATCTCCAATTTATCGTAAATCCCGGTTTTACATCGCTCCAGCATGGATTTGGAAATATCGGTGGCTACGATGTCGACTTTACGATGAGCGTACTGCGAAGAAGACGTGGCCACTTCATCGGCCACTATGGCAATGGAGTACGGTTCTTGACCGGAGGAACAGGCGGCACACCACACTTTTACATTGCCGGTGGTTTTGCTGGAAAACAGTTCGGGTAACAGTTGACGTCGAAAATATTCAAACGGGTAATTATCGCGAAACCAAAAGGTTTCGTTGGTGGTCATGGCATCGACTATTTTTTCGTGCAAGCCCCCTCTACCCGGGGTACCGTCTAGTACAGACAACAATCGATTGATGGATTCGATATCCTGCTCTTGCATAATTTTACGCAAGCGCGTGGTAATTAAATACTCTTTGTTGTCTGGTAAATGGATTCCACTGATTTTCTCGAGATAATCGCGGAACCGACAAAAGTCTTGATGCCCCAAAGCACCTGTTTCCCGTTTATTCACCCTGTAGTGTCCCCGATGGAGATTATCGTAACAACTCCGGTAAACCGAAAATTTCTATTAGTAAGCCCTGAATAAGCCAATAAACGTTTACACCTAATCCACCGAATTGTATTAAGTGAATTAGATGAAATGCTCGATAAGGATAGCCTACCATTTACAGAGAGACACAAATCAGTCGCTGTCCGTGCTCTCTTCGTCTAACAGATCTTCACCTGTCATTAGTTTGACGCGTTCATTCACTGCCCGCGCTAAATCATCGGGATTAAACTTAGCCAAAAAGTCATCCGCACCGACTTTTTTCACCATGGCTTCGTTAAACACACCACTTAAAGAGGTGTGCAAAATAACGTGCAAATCTTTTAACGCCGGGTTGGCGCGCACCTCTGCGGTAAAGGTGTAGCCGTCCATTTCGGGCATTTCGATATCAGAAATAATTAATACAAGCTCATCCGGTACTGTTTTTCCTTCGGCCACGAGTCCTTCCAAATACTCCAGCGCTTCGCGGCCGTCTTTTCTGAGCGTGGTTTTAATGCCCATTTGCTCAATTACACGCTGGATTTGCTTGCGAGCAATGGCCGAGTCGTCGACGATAAGCACGTGTTTTTGCACTACGCGCTCGCCTATGCCGTCTTCGAAAATACCTTCGCTGATGCTGTCGTCGAGCGGGCTGACCTCCGCTAAAATTTTCTCCACATCAATGATTTCGACCAATTGATTTTCGATTTCCGTCACTGCAGTGAGATAATTTTCCTTGCCGGCGCCTCTGGGAGGCGGATGAATATGCTCCCAGTTCATATTAACGATACGCTCCACCGCGCCCACTAAAAAGCCCTGGGTTGAGCGGTTGTACTCGGTAATAATGACGAAGCATTCTTTAATATTATCGAGCGGGGATCGTCCAATGGATAAATTCATATCCATTATGGAAATAGTGCCACCGCGAATATGCGCCACGCCTCTAACCACAGGATTGCGGTTGGGAATTTCGTACAATGGCGGGCACTGCAGTACTTCTTTTACTTTAAAAACGTTGATGCCATAAAGCTGTTTGCCTTTGAGGCGAAACAACAATAACTCCAACCGGTTTTGGCCAACCAATTGTGTCCGTTGGTTAACACTATCTAAAACACCAGCCATGGGCTTCCTCTCACGAGTAAATTCGTTAAAGCTGCTATGCGAGAAATAGGTTTAGGCATACCTATTGCTACTTACAAATTAAGATCGGCATAACAGTAAAAACGTGACAACTTCCGACAATTTTTCGGCGCTCATTAAAAATTCTTGAGAGCCAGAAGCAATGTTCACGTCTATCCAATGAGCATAGGTTATAAATGACAAAGCTTCCTCTATTCAAATACACGACTTGTTTAGTGGCGGGTTTTATTCTGGCCAAATCCACAGTCTGGGCAGATTCGCCAGTATCCGAGTCGCCCGTGCAATCGCTGGAAGTGTTGGCCGAACAAGTTAATCAAGCGTTGGTGGATCACTACACCGCTATCGAGCGATTCGAAGACGTGGCCATCGAAACCATCACACCGGATAACCGTTTGCAGTTGGATCGATGTGACGGTGACTTACAAGTTAAAACGCCGAACCATTATTCGGGCGGCCGCGTAACCACACAAGTTGCTTGTGAAGGCGACAGTAATCAGTGGTCGCTGTATGTGGTGAACCACGTGAATCTTTACGCCGAGGTATTGGTTGCTAGAACGCCTGTGTTGCGCGGACAAATTATCAGCGACAACGACTTAGAGTTGGTGTTGGAAGATGTTTCCATGCTTAACCACGGCTATTTAACCGCCGCAGATGACGCAGTGGGAATGGAAACCAAGCGCTCACTAAACACCGGCGACCAAATTCGCGCTCAATGGCTATTGGCACCGCGCGCAGTGAAACGTGGCGAGAAAGTTACATTGATTGCCCACTCGGCCCAAGTGGCCGTGGAAACCACCGCCACAGCGCTGTCGGATGGCCGCATGGGTGAGCAGATACGCGTGAGAAATGACCGCAGCGACCGCGTCGTTAGGGCCACGGTGAGCGGAACTCGAGAAGTCTCGATTGCCCTATAACTGGCAGATATTTGTAGTACTAAAACGGCTGCAGAAATACGCAAAAAGAGAAACTAAAAAATTTGGACATTTGCTCTAAAGTTCTTCAGGCCCAAGCCGATAACGACTACGAGAGCATCTAAATAGCAATCCCTAACGGCAATTGGGGTTGCCAAACCCGTGGCAAATGTTTGCCACACCGAGCCGGAGCATTATTGCCCCCTAATCGAAACAAGGTACAGAATTATGGCCATCGATCAGCTGAATACCAATTCCGCCGCGAATAATGGCGTACAGAGAGGCCTGAACGGCAACTCTGCTGTGTCGCGCAACGATCGGCAACAGGCACCAAACACCCCAGAGGCAGAGGCAAGACCATCGCAATCCAGCGTTTCGATCAGCCCCGAGGCCAATCGTTTGGCCAGCTTGGAGTCGGAGATCAACGCCACTGCAGACGTGGACTCACAGCGGGTTGAAGACATTCGACGCGCCATTGCCGACGGCAGTTTTCAGATCAACGCCGACCGTATTGCCGGCAACTTATTGGATCAAGACGACTTTTTCGTCTGATTCTATCCCCTCAAGAGTGGCCCGCTAACTGCTTTGCCACAGTTGGGTCGCTCTGATCGGCTAACAACGGTGACCAACACCGAATCAATTGGAGATGCTCTATGACACACACTGCCAAACAACCATTGAACACTACCGCTGCGCCTTCGATTTCTGAAATCGAGCACAATTTACGTTCCGATTTGGCCGCAGCCAAAGCTTTATCCAACCTGCTGGACGCTGAAAACCAAGTTTTGCGCACAACGACAGAAACCATCAACAGCGAGCTCAGCCAGATTGTTGAACAAAAGCAACCTCATATTGAAACCCTGGAAAAAAACGCCATTGAGCGCGAAGCCTGGATTCGACCACGACTCACCCCCAGCGATAGTCGAGCAAGTGACCTCAATCTCCGCCAAATGAACGCCTGGTTGGATTTATTGGCAGAAACACCGGAATTAGAAGCGCTCTGGCAAAAGATTGAACAGTACGTACAAATCTGCCAGCGATTAAACATGATTAACGGCCGATTAATTGGTTTTCGCAAGCAACGTGGTCAGCGTTTGGCCGAAATGCTGTTTGGCCGACCCAAAACCGACACCTACTCAGCAGCAGGCTATTCCGAAAGCAGCCGCGGCAGTCATTCTTTGGTTCACGCGTAAGCCAGAACGTTGCAAGAATCCGAACAGAGTTAAAATCAAACGCCCAGATCGCAGCGGCGATTGGTAACGGACCAACGTGGCTGCCGATTGCTGACGGCACAACCGTCAAATCAGAATTAATTATCCAGAGCTGCCTTAATAATTAGCGACGGCTTAGGTATAATCTCGGCCACTTTCTACCTATAGTTCAACAGGAACGACTAGACCCATACTTTTCTATATTTATCAATAACTTACATCGGATTTTGGGCTCGGAAATTTGGGTAAAATCGGCAATCTTAACCCTCTGCAGCCCCCGTAATTACTGCCCCCTATTAATTTATTCCGGAGGTGGCACTTTGGCCGTCGTGGAGAATTAGATGCTAGGAAAATTAACGAGGTCGCCCCAGCGAAGGTACAAAAGGCCCGCATCAAGCGGGCAGTTTTTAATTAGCTGCTCTTTGGTTCTTCCTGTTGCTGAGCCT
>CAYFFE010000078.1:0-17846 GCA_964342265.1 uncultured Cellvibrionaceae bacterium
CGCGAGTTTGCGACATTTGGAAGGTCTCAAACACCACACCCTGCCCCGCAATGGCGGCGTCACCGTGAACGGACAAAGGCACAACCAAATCGCCGGATGGATCGTTGCGACGATCTTGGCGCGCTCGAACCGAGCCTTCAACCACGGGGGATACGATTTCCAAATGCGACGGGTTAAAAGCCATTGCCAAGTGCACTTCGCCGCCTTGGGTCATCACATTGGACGAGAAGCCCTGGTGGTATTTAACATCACCGGAGGTGTCAACCAGCTTTTTCCCTTCGAATTCGTCGAACAAATCCGCCGGATTTTTACCGAGAATATTCACCAGAGTATTCAAACGACCCCGGTGCGCCATTCCCAATACGATTTCTTTTGCTCCGAAAGAACCGGCGCGCTTAATCAGCGTATCCAACATGGGAATAAAGCTTTCGCCACCTTCCAAACCAAAGCGTTTAGTACCTGGGTATTTGCTGTCGAGGTGACGCTCTAAACCTTCGGCTGCGGTGAGGCGATCAAGCAGACGCATTTTTACGTCATTGCCGTATTGTGGCTTAGCGCGTACGCTTTCTAGGCGCTGCAACAACCACTGGCGCTCGGCCGCGTCGTTAATGTGCGTAATTTCTGAACCTATCGACCCACAGTAGGTGTCGGTCAATGCGGCCAAAATATCTTTTAAAGGAGCCTCTTCCACGCCGATCATCAGCTCGCCGGTTTGGAACACCGTATCTAAATCGGCGTTGGTTAAACCGTGATAGTGAAGATCGAGATCGGGAACTTGCTTGGGCTGCTCTAAGTTGAGCGGATCAAGCTTGGCCATTTTGTGGCCGCGAGAGCGGTACGCGTTGATTAACTGAACGACTTTTATCTGCTTGCGCTCGTGCTCCAAATTAACAGAGCCACTGCCGAGCGGGGCGTGCGAACGAACTCGTTCTTTGGCCAGCTGGGCAAACTGTTGGCGGATAATGGAATGGGGAGTGTCGGCGTCGAATACGCCTTGTACCCGAGGCAGTTGTTCAAAATAGGATCGCCATTGCTCGTCAACGGCGTTGGGATCGTGTAGATAGGTGTCGTATAGTTCTTCCACGTAAGCGGCGTTACCACCCGATATATGGGAAGTTCGCCATAACGCTTCCATTATGCTGTCTTGCATTCTGCCCACCGTTAATTAGGGCGTCTACCTGCAAGAGGCGCTAAAGTGTCATGGACTCATACCTCTAATCTCAAAAAGACAAAGGCTCACAGACCTTGGCAATTCTTAGCGTATTAAGCAGTTTACCTTCCGATCTCTGCCTAGCTGGTTTAAAACACAACACAACAGGATTGGCGCGGTTTTTTAGTTGCTAAAACACACGTCGCCTTACTTGTACAGATAGGTCGGTCTCCCGACGCACCCTGACATTCAAAAAACGAGTGACAATCGAAAGCGGATTGCCTTCGAAAACCACCCCACTCTTTTCTTTTTCTTACAAATTCTGTGCGAGCTACCTGCTTTCGCACTGCAAAGTTTATTACAGCGACATTGCAGGTTTAATTATGACAATATAATAAATTAATTAAATCTTCTTATATCGCATTTTTATTTTGTTGTTTTAGTTTTAGCAGCTTGGGAGTGAAGACGCCTGTTGTAATTTAATTGGGCGTCTCACAATTCACTCCCTAGATTTTTAACTTAGCTTACAAATAAGAGTTGAGTACTTTGATTGCTCCGATGGAACAATTAGGTCGCCGCACTCAACAACATATTGCGAATGTGACCAATGGCGCGTGTTGGGTTGAGGCCTTTCGGGCAAACCTGAACACAGTTTTGAATGCCATGACAACGGAATACGCTGAATGGATCATCCAAGTTGGCCAAACGCTTTTCGGTTTCGGTATCTCGGCTGTCCGCCAAAAAGCGGTAGGCCTGCAGCAAACCAGCCGGGCCGATAAACTTATCGGGGTTCCACCAGAACGATGGGCAACTGGTTGAGCAGCACGCACAAAGAATGCACTCGTACAAGCCGTCGAGTTTGGCGCGATCTTCGGGCGACTGCAAACGCTCGATAGCCGGTGCTGGCGTATCGTTTTGCAAAAATGGCTCAATCTTTTTGTACTGATCGTAGAACTGGGTCATATCAATAACCAAGTCGCGAATTACAGGCAAACCCGGCAATGGACGCAGTACCAACTTGTTGTTTTTAACCGACTCGGACAACGGCTTGATACACGCCAAACCGTTAACACCGTTGATATTAACACCATCGGAACCACAAACCCCTTCACGGCAAGAGCGACGAAAAGCCAGGCTCGGATCTTGGGCTTTTAACAGCTCCAGAACATCCAACACCATCAAGTCTTTGCCCTCAGTGTCCACCTCGTAGGTTTTCATGTAGGGGGCTTTATCCGTTTCCGGGTTGTAACGATAAACTTCTACTTTCAACATATCCATTACTCCCAAAATTAATAAGTACGGATTTTCGGCTCGAACCGATCAACAGTCTTCGGCGCGAAATTCACCGCACGCTTGCCCACTCGCTTCTCACCGGGGAAGTACATTGAGTGACACAACCAGTTTTCGTCGTCGCGATCTTGGTAATCTTCGCGAGCGTGTGCGCCGCGAGATTCTTTGCGCTCTTCTGCAGCAATAGCAGTCGCTTCGGCGGTTTCGAGTAGATTTTGCAGCTCAAGCGCTTCGATGCGAGCAGTGTTGAATGCGCCGCTTTTATCCGCCAAGTGCAAGTTGTCGATGCGCTCACGCAAATCGGCCAATTTCTTGATGCCTTCCTGCATAAACTCGCCCTTACGGAATACGCCAAAGTGGTTTTGCATGATGGTTTGCAACTCTTTGCGCAATACCGAGGCGTTTTCGCCGTCTTTGGATTCGTTGACCTTGTTCAAGCGCGCGGTAGCTGCTTCCAAATCGGAGGCGCTGGCTTCGCGATTGTCGATGCCTTCGCGCAGGGCTTTTTCGATGAACAAACCAGAAGCACGACCGAACACCACCAAGTCTAGCAACGAGTTACCACCTAGACGGTTGGCCCCGTGAACCGATACACAAGCGATTTCGCCGCAAGCGTAAAGACCTTCGATCACTTGATCATTACCGTTTTCGTCTTGCGTCAGTGCTTGACCATGAACATTGGTTGGAATGCCGCCCATCATGTAGTGACAGGTTGGCACCACGGGAACGGGCACTTTAACGGGATCGGCGTGAGCGAAGGTACGTGATAATTCACAGATACCAGGCAAGCGGCTTTCAAGTACTTCTTCACCTAGGTGATCGAGCTTCAAGTAAACGTGGTCGCCATCTGGGCCACAACCACGGCCTTCTAAAATTTCTAGAACCATAGAGCGGGCAACAACATCGCGACCGGCCAAATCTTTGGCATTGGGCGCGTAACGCTCCATAAAGCGCTCGCCGTCTTTGTTAATTAGGTAGCCACCTTCACCGCGACAACCCTCTGTAACCAACACGCCCGCACCGTGAATACCGGTTGGGTGGAACTGCCACATTTCGATGTCTTGCACCGGAACGCCGGCACGTAAAGCCATGCCAACACCATCGCCAGTGTTGATGTGAGCATTGGTGGTAGACGCGTAGATGCGGCCCGCACCGCCCGTGGCAAATACGGTCGCTTTGGATTTAACGTAAACGGTTTCGCCGGTTTCGATGCTGATGGCGATAACACCGGTTACCACGCCGTCTTGGTTTTTAACCAGATCAACCGCGAACCATTCGTTTAGAAATACGGTGTTATTTTTAACGTTGTTTTGATACAGCGTGTGCAACAGGGCGTGACCGGTGCGGTCGGCTGCGGCACAGGTACGAGCGGCCTGACCACCCTTACCAAAATCTTTAGACTGACCACCAAAAGGACGCTGATAAATACGACCTTCTTCAGTACGAGAGAACGGCAAGCCCATGTGCTCTAATTCGAATACGGCTTCGGGGCCTACGGAACACATGTATTCAATCGCGTCTTGGTCGCCGATGTAATCAGAACCTTTAACGGTGTCGTACATGTGCCAACGCCAATCGTCGTTGGGGTCGGCACTGGCGATTGCACAGGTGATACCACCCTGGGCCGATACGGTGTGCGATCGCGTTGGGAAAACTTTTGTAATTACAGCTGTTTTAAAACCGGATTGGGCCATTTGCAATGCTGCACGCATGCCAGCACCGCCACCACCAATAACAATGCCGTCGAATGTAATTGTTCGCATGTTAGCCATGTCTTATAGCCCCCACAAAATCTCTACACCCCAAATGGTGTAGGTTACTGCTACAGCGCCCAGGAACACCTGAGCCACGATTCTTGCCAAAACGGCTTTGCTGCCCATGTGGCTGGCGGTTAGGTAATCGGTAACCACAGACCAAAGCCCAATCCAGGCATGCGCAATAATAGAAAGCAAAGTCACCAGGCTGAACACACGCATACAAAGCGAGCTGTACAACGCCTGCCACTGCTCGTAGGAAAGGTCGGGATTTATCAACAGATAAACCACTAAGAAGATTGTGTAAGCGGCTAGAATCACAGCGCTGATGCGCTGAATTAACCAATCGTACAGACCACTACGGCCGAAACTTGTAACTGCTGTTACCATACCCATAACCCCGCTAATACAATCACTACAACTGCTAGAGCTGCGACAATTTTGGCGCCCATTAGGCCACCTTCTTTACTCTCACCCACACCAACATCCATTATCAAGTGACGAATGCCAGCGACTAGGTGGTAGCCCAATGCAATCAAACACCCCCAGGTGATGACCTTAACGATTGGGCTAGAGAACGTTTCTGCTAGAGAACGGAACCCATCCTCTGAGCTCAAGCTTGTATCTAATGCCCACAACAGCAACGCCACCACACCAAATAAAATGACGCCGGATACCCGGTGCAAAATAGAGATGTAAGCGGTGATGGGAAGGCGAATTGTGGAAATATCGAGATTTACGGGTCTGTTCTTGTTCACGGTTAATGCTACCTTTTCTTAGCCGCTACTTTAAATGCAGCTGATTAGGACAGGGCGTCATGCTTCGCTGGCGGGATGGTCCATCGATTTTACGATGATAACTCCCCGGATGGGTTGCGTTACTCCCACCTCTTGACCGCGCGGAATTATAGTTATATGACTCCCAAATTACAATTGGCACGACAAATCGAAATGCACTTTTCAGTGCGAGATCACCGCTGTTTAAAATTCATTTGCGGCTTTTATTCGCATTTTACCTGCTGTTCGGATTAGTTTATTTTTCGCGAATGAACCTATTATTAATGACACAGTGAATACTATTAGCGTGATTAAAACTTTTAAAAATTCTATTTTAGACAATGTAAGAAATTTACAGAGAGCAATATACTCGCCACCGCAACCTCAAAAGAAAGCTCAATACACAATAATTTTGAGTCTCAATTTTTAGGTTGAGCTATGCTTTAGCGAACGTCGTTTCATAAGCAAGTGCAGACGAAATTGACAAAAAACGTTAGGATAGCGCGGTTCGAACTTAAAAAGCTCGAACCTAGTAAAAGCCATTGAAAGGCGAAAGCAGCGTTTAGGACGACAAAAACACGCATCAAATTGTGCGGCGCTTAACGCAAATAGCGATGACTCATAATGGGTCGAGCTATTTGTACCGGCACCAATAGGCCCCGGTTTAAATCGTTTACAATTCCGACTAAGCCTGCGCTATCCCGCCGACTATTCTAATAAAAAGTGATATTGACACTCACTGAAACCGTATCAATTGAAGCAAAAATGGCGCTAAAACGCCTGCTTTGGTATAGAATACGCATGAATTTAAAGAATAGCCTACTGGCTAAACCATCAATTTGTAGAAATAGGAGTCCGTTATGACTGATAAGAAAGCTTACCTTACGGTCGAGGGTTTGGACGATAAAATTGAAATGCCAGTCTATTCTGGCTCGACAGGCCCTGATGTCATTGACGTACGCGGTTTAACCGCAAAAGGATATTTCACCTACGACCCAGGGTTTGTTTCCACCGCCTCCTGCGAGTCCAAGATTACCTACATCGATGGTGAAAATGGCGTATTACTGCACCGCGGTTACCCCATTGAGCAGCTAGCCCAGCACTCCGACTACCTCGAAACCTGCTATCTACTCCTTAACGGCGAACTCCCCACTGCCGAAGAAAAACAAGACTTTGTAAACATCATCACCAACCACACCATGGTGAATGAATCCATGGCTCGGTTCTTCCGCGGTTTTAATTACAACGCTCACCCAATGTCGATGATGTGTGGCGCGGTGGGTGCACTGGCCTCTTTTTATCACGACTCGCTAGACATCGCCAACCCAGAACACCGAGCCATCTCTGCCCACCGCTTGATTGCTAAAATGCCAACCTTGGCCGCCATGTGCTACAAGCATCATCTTGGTCAGCCGTTTATGTACCCCAACAACAAATTGGGTTACGCGGAAAACTTCCTGCACATGATGTTTGGCACCCCTTGCGACGATCCTGCGGTTAGCCCAGTGATCGCCAAAGCCATGGACAAAATCTTTTTGTTGCACGCCGACCACGAACAGAACGCGTCAACCTCTACCGTTCGTTTAGCAGGCTCATCCGGTGCCAACCCATTTGCCTGTATTGCCTCAGGCATTACCGCACTTTGGGGTCCTTCGCACGGCGGAGCCAACCAAGCCGTATTGGAAATGCTGGAAGAAATCGGTACTGAAGATCAAATCGACAAGTACGTTGCCAAAGCCAAAGACAAAAACGATCCATTTAAATTAATGGGCTTCGGTCACCGCGTTTACAAAAACTTTGACCCACGCGCCAAAGTCATGAAAGAAACCTGTGATGAAGTACTCGAGCTTCTTGGCATTAACGACCCACTATTGGCCATCGCCCAACGCCTAGAAGAAATCGCCTTGGAAGACCCATACTTCGTTGAGAAGAAATTGTATCCCAACGTTGATTTCTACTCCGGCATTATTATGAAAGCCATTGGCATCCCAACCGAAATGTTCACCGTGATTTTCGCGACGGGTCGCACTGTTGGCTGGATTGCTCACTGGAATGAAATGATCAGCGGCACCTATAAAATTGGCCGCCCGCGTCAGTTATATACCGGTCATCCTAAGCGGGATTATCCAGGTTAATTTTTTATCCTTGGATTAAAAAAACCGGCTTTTTAGCCGGTTTTTTTAATTTAAACTTCCAGACATTTTTTTAAGGCTGGCTAATTTCGAGCAAATATCACAACAGAACCATCGGGCTTATTGGTTATCGTCATCTGACCAGGAAACGCACGGGTAAAGCCCTCAGCAGCTTGAACAACATCCAAGCCATTTCCTCCAGTTAACACAATCTTACAAACATCAGACCTGCATTCGTAGTTGCTAGTCGCCGCAGGCGATATGTTATCCTTCAACACAGTACCCACAAATTGGTGCAATTCAGGGTTAGGGTAGACACCATAGTTATCTTCAAAAGCATCTGGCATTTTAGCTATCTTCGCCGATGCCTCCCTTTCAAAGTTTTCAGGGCCATATTTACCTAACACAGACTCTCTCGACGACCCAACAGCCCCAATAGAATCTCCTTGCGCTATCTTAGACAGCTCCTCACGAATGTAGTGAGTTTCCTGCTCCAACCACTCAATACGGGTGGAATTAGAATCCTGAAGATCAGTAATTTTATCAATGCGCTCATCCATTAAATGACTGTCTTCACTAGACTTAGGAATATCACCAAGTCTCAACTCACTACTCTGCTCCGCCGCCGAGTGACCGGGCACCTTATCTCCACTATCAACTAAGAATAAATATAAAATTAAAACTAAGGAAATTCCATGCGCAAGAAAATTTATAAAATGGTTTTTACTCATATTCGTTGTTAACTTACCTATCACTATTTTAATTTTTATTGCACTTTGGCAAGCGCCAAAGTGCAATAGACTACTAGCCTTAGAGATCTAAGACAGCATCTGCCTGATATTCCATAAGACCAGTACCGTTTGGCATTACACATTCCAGAGTTGCATTACCGGTAACATCGTCCACCTCTACACGTAATGTAGACGTGCTACCAATATTCTGCATACCGCTACCATTGGAGGTACGAGAGCCTGAGTAGTGGCGACGACCTTCGTTATCAAGAACATAAACCCGGCAAGACACACTACCCGCACCGCCAGTATCCATAACGATTACACGCGGCAGTCTCACACCGACACCGGCAATTCGTCCACCAGTGACATGCTCGATTTCACCGATACCAAACGTGGTGGGGTCAGCATTACAAGAAAAAGTTTGGGTAGACCCAGAGGAATTAATCAAGATATTAAAAAATGATTGGGTTTCTCCGGTAGAGTTGCAAAATCCAAGAGCGCTATTTCCGGCGTTGGCGGGATTTACAGCTGCTGCTGCAGCAATTGCAGAAAAAATACCGAGGGTTTTTATAAACTTCATGTGCACTCCTAAAGTAAAATACATTGCATTCAATTAAGTAAAAACGTAATTGTTTTTACGCAACAAAGAATATTATTCCAGACTTATATGCACGACTGTAAATATTTACCGGAAAAGATAATCTATTAGTTATTTTGCGCGCCTTACTTTCAAAACAATAAACACATCACGTTATTACCAATCAAAAATTTATTTTTATAATACTGCAAAAAAATATACTTCCAAAAAATAACCCAAACAAACACCTCCATAAAAAACATTATGTTCAAAACTTATACAAAATAGTTGGAACACTAAAACCACACATGCTTCGCAAAAGAGGAAAATAAATTTCGGCAGTTATACGTAGACATTAATTTTGAAAAAGAATGTTCATTAAATTGTGCACTGAAAGAAATTACTGAAAAGAAAGGCGGCAAGTTACGCCCAACAGGACAAAAGGAAAAGAACGTAGCAACTCAGATTAAACCTGCCAGATATATTTATAGAACAAGCAACTGCTAGATCAAGCCTGAGCTATTCGCCGGAAAGAGTACAGGCTGTAGATTCACTTACAATAGAGTGTATTTTCCACGTATAAAAACCACCCATTCGCAGAGCAGTTTTAGTAAAAACACAATCATGAGTAAAGTTTTTAGCTTTTTAAAAATTTAAGAAACCATAAACAAAAAAACCCGGGCAGTAGCCCGGGTTTTTAGATTCAAGAACTGCAAGTACTTACAAAGTACCGTCTAGAACCCAACCTTCGAACCACAAGTCAGAACCGTCTGGGTTAACAGCGCCCAAGAAAGTAGTATCGTCGAAGTACTCGTCTTCAGCTACTGGGCTAAAATCAGAAGGTACGACTGGAGTAATGCCGGTCGCTTCAGCAGCAGTAGAAGCATAGTTAGTGTCTAAAGAAGCAGCCACACCTTGAATAAGGTTTGCATTTCCATTGGTTGCCAAAATAGTAGTTTCCATGCTGCCATCAGTTTCAAAAGTTGTACAGTCAGCTAACACTTCGTTATAAACGATTGAACCATCTGCGGCGTTGTCATCTGAACCAGAGCCAAGAGAAACACAGGTGCCTACAGCGCCAGATGCGCCAGTAATGATAGACTGATGAATGTAGCCACCCGAGGTCGCACGCAAAGCGTGAGAAACACTCTGGCTGCCATCTGAGATAAAGGTAGCATTAAGAATTGTTGGCTCAGATAGGAACAAAGTAGTACCTTCAGTATCCGCTTCGATGGTAGTACCTTGAGAATCTGGAGTCTGACGAACTAAAATGTACTGCAGGTTACCAGTAAAACCTTCGTCCCAGTCAACTGAGTCATCTTGGTTTCCAGTAAGCACCAAGTGGCTTGCGTTAACATCACCACCAAAGAACTCGATACCGTCGTCAGCATTGCTATTGATTTGAACGAAATCTATCTCAGTGCCCGAACCTACAGCAACCAATGAAATACCATTAATTTCGTCGCCTGGGTTAAACTCGTACCCACCTTCAGTAACAATTACGTAGTTAAGCACGCCACTGCTATCGGTATTGTCGTGACCACCAGAGAAGCCAGACTCACCTTCAGAGTCGATATTACATGGTTGATCAGTGGCTGGCGGAGTTCCACCAACGCCTACGTATTCACACTGGTTGTGAAGACCGTAACCGTGGATAACTAAACCACCCCACTCACCAGCACCCTCAAAACCAGGGTCATCAGAAGCCATGATGATAGGTGCAGCAGCGGTACCCATAGCCATGATGTCTGAGCCGCGAGTAATTAACAGGTTCGCGAAGGTTCCGCGAGCACCCAGCAATAGAGTACCAGGCTCAATAGTCAAAGTTACTTCGATTAGATCGTCACCGGATTCCAAGACGCCATCGGTAGCGGTCATGGTTTGGTTACCATTACCCACAGTTACGCGATCAGTCATAACATAGATAACATCACTGTCTAAAGTTACATCTGCAAGAATGTTTGCAGGCATTGCTACAGCAGTACGAGTAACTTCGTTACCAGTTTCTGGGTTCAAAAGCGTTACTGGGCGCTCAAATGAACCAGGCAAAGAAGCGATAGCTGCAGAGATCGCAGCGTCGTCATCAGGGCGAAAGTCGTCATCTGGTGTTCCAACATCAATAGGACCACCTATTACCATGCTGTTATCTTCAGTTACGCTGTTGTCATCAATAGTGATAGTTGCATTTTCGTCTCCAGAGCAGCCGTATAATCCGCCCAGAGCGCCAAATACTGCTGTTGCCAGCACGATTTTCTTAAGTTCCATAACATCTCCTAGAATGTCACGTAGTGTGATTTAAGTTTTAATGTTGCTTTTTTCCGACTGCTCTGTCGTCAGAAACTCCAGTCTATGCCAGCTTCAAGCTTGACACCTTGACTATAACTTTGAAACACCCTGCCGCCTTGAGAAAATTCAAACTCAGAATCAAGCAGGTTATTAATCTTTGCTGATAGACTCACGCCGTTGTCGAAGCCTTTCTTGTAATTTACATTAAGAGCGGCAAAAGGCTCTTGTACAACATCGTCAAGGCTACCTAGCCCGCGATCCACTACCGTGTCGCCATTTTGATTAAACAACACTGTAACCTCTTGCTGGCTTTCCAAATCATCCCAACCCAAAACCAAGTTAAAGGTATATTCTGGCGCACCTTGTAAATCACCAGTAGTACCATTGGCAAAAGTTACTTCTGATTCAATAAAGCTAGCGTTACCAGACACAAAAATAGTTTGTGTAAATGCATTGTTAAGAGGGAACTCTATATGAGTATCTAGCTCAATGCCGAACAACTCTGCTTCTGGGACGTTTGCGAAAGTTCGAGAATCGGTCGCAGCACCACCGGCGGGCAAAATAGTTCGCTCTATGGGGTCTTCAAAGTCCTTGTAGAATAAAGCGACGCTGACATTTTCAGTATCGCTCCAATAATATTCCCAACGCACATCGGCATTTAAAACGGTAGCAATTTCTAGATTTGGATTACCTCGGGTACGAGTGTTGAATTCCTTATCGTAGAATGTAGCGTTAGAGAATTCTTTAAAATCGGGGCGACTTACTGTCTCCGTTAAGGCAAACCGCAATTGGTGCTGGTCATTAATTGTCCAGCTAAAGTTAAGACTCGGAAGTACAGCTTCCTCAATTAGAGGATCTGAAGTTGGTTCTCCGGTTTGCAAACTAAAGGTATCAGTTTCTAATTCAAAGTCTTCGTAACGCACACCGAAAACCAGTTGATATGCGGAGTTAATTAACAAGTCATAAGATACAAAATAACTAATTAGCGTTAGCTCTGAGTCATAACTATCACTGGCCAAGGTATCATCGTCAAACGCCAATCCTGTGAAAGGGTCACCCGTAACATTATCTTCATTTACAACATCAGTCACCAACCCGTTGGGTGCCAAAGTAAAGTCAGGATCAGTACCGGTATAAGTTAAACTGTAACTTGAAGACTCTGAATCACGTTCCCTGTAGGTATACTGCCATCCAAAATTAATTGTCTGATCAAAACTACCATTGCTAGTCGCCAACCATTCGAACTCATTCGAAATATCGTAATTATATTCTTCTAGCTCATCGAAGCGGCGCAGCAAGTTCGACAATTCAAGCCGGAAAGGGGAATTGACATTAGCCTGATCATCTTGGTTAAACTGAACTTCACGACGATCTGGTGCATAACGAGTGGTTTGGCTAATCGTACCCTGCCAATTTGCGGTTAGGTTTCCAGCATCATCTAAGAAGTGCTCACCAGACAACTGCTGAGCCAAAAATTGCTGCTCTTCCCAATCAATACTATACCCACGCGTAGGCTCTCCGGCGTCACCATCAATGCCCTCAAAAATCCGAACGGCGTTTTCAGTAACCCGTGAAAATACGGTATTTGCTTCGTAGGTGCTGTTACCGGCGTTTAATCCAAAAGAAACCAGACCACTTATGTTGACTTTAAAAGTAGCTTCTTCAAACGTTCGATCATCGAAAATATCAATTCCATTATCACGATATGTTCGGGCAATACCGTCGGTTTTTTGATCCCAGCCATTTTTATAGTTTAGTGCCGCGAAGTAACCTACTTCGTTTTCTCCTAGGTAGAACAAATCCCCGTAATTGGCCGAGAATGAAATATCTGGAGTAGCCGTAGTACTGTCTAAGGTTAGGTCGTCAGTCAGTAATAATGCGGCGGCCTGACTAAGCTGAATCTCTTGTTCTGGTGTTAAAGCGTTATCTAATTCAGGAACAGGTACACCTTGAGGAACATCGGGGTTAGGAGCAGGAGTGGGGTCGAGACCAAGCTGTAAAGTCGGGTCTAGCGCTATAGAAATTGCTTCTACAGCCAAAGACTCACGGCGAGATCCATCATCAAAGCCCAAGAAGTCGAACTCACCTGTGCTCGGATCTGATGCTACAGATTCTCCAGTAAGACCATCGGTGTAACCCACTTTAAAAGAGACTTTACCCGCACCTTCATCAGGAAAGGTACGTGTATTAATAACAAGGTTACCACCAGTACTTTCGCCAGGCTGTTCAGCCAAAAACGTTTTCTTAACATCCAACTGACTAACGATGTTGCTCGGAAATAAGTCTAAGGGTACTGCTCGACGGTTCGGGTTAGTACTCGGAAGAGTTGAACCATTTAGAGTCGTAGTTACATAGCGACCACCCAAGCCCCTAATAAACACATAGCTACTATTTTGTACAGTTACTGAGGGTAACCGAACTACCGAAGCTGAAACATCAGAATCGCCAAACCGAGCCAATTGCTCAATACCCAAGGTGTCAATAACATTCGATGAAAAACGCTCATCTGCCTCAAATGCACCAGGATTATATTTAGCAACAACAGTTACTTCCTCAATTTGCGGTGCTGCCAAATCCAAACTAGGTGCAGCACCTTTAGGAGACAAGTTAACAGCCAACCCTTTGGTAACGTTTGATACTACACGAACATCTTCCAATTCGACTAATTTCATATCTGGGTGAGAAACTGTCAAACTGTAGACACCGCGCGGTAATTCAAGCTTATAGTTACCTTCGGCATCCGTGACGACAGTCTCTCCAACACCATCTACAGCCACTGTCGCATTCGCCACCGGAGCTCCTTGCGACTTAATTTGCCCCTGAACTAAGCCTTTTGGTGCGTTAGCTTTATTTGAAGCGCTTTCTGTTTTGAAGAATGATTCTACTGCAACTTTGGGGTTTGACGCTGCAGATAAAGCTACGTTGATATCAACTAGCTGCCCAAGTGCACTGTCAAATCGGAAGCTATGTACAGTTTGTCCATTTTGGATCAACTGGATACTATGAGCACCCTCATCCAAATCAAACATGGCCGAGCCATTTTGCGATAAGGGCTTTTCGGTTTGGCCGTCAACACGAACAGTAATGTCTGCTGCCGCCTCACCATCTTTGAAAACGTAAATTACAAGTTCATCTGCAGCCTTGGCAGTCAGTGCGCTTAGCACTAAGGCGCTTGCAGCTAAACCATTGATTAGCGACTTTTTCATTGACACCTCAATTAAGTTTTCCGTCCTGGGTAGTGATGCGACCTAGAGTCATGTTTGATTTGTTTTTTCCCTGCGAAGGGTGGCGAACGTGTGCACCAAAAAATTTTCGAGTAGGTTAGTGGCAATTTATTACACTAATGTTGCAAAACAGACATTTCATAATTTTTAGTGATTAGGACGAGTAACTTTGATCAGTTATAAGCCAATGCAGTTGTTATGTTAATTACACGCAATCAGTTGGCATTTTTGGCACGAGAGTCATTCTAATGTTCGCTGGGAATCATCAAGCGAGACTGGATGTTAGTGTTTACAAACTTCAAGAGCCCAACTAAACGCGCCAAACCCACCAAAACCTCCAGCCCCGCAGAAAAATACTCAGTAACCGTTACAATTTTCTTGCAAGACCCACGCATCCACTTCGGCGCTATCAAGGCGAATAGGGGGTTATTTAAGGACGCACAACCTCCAGGGAGCGAACAAATTTCGAACGAATCTTTTTACATTATTTTTTTGTTAAAACTTGTTACAAACGAGACAAGAAAGGAAAAAGCCTGCGAATTTCATCGTCTGTTAAAGTTTGCATGGCTTCGATATTGCGATCGGGTATGGATTCGGGGTTGGGGAAATGCAGAGTCGCTTGCTCGAGGCTGTCTTCTCGCAGCAAGTGAAAGATGGGATAAGGCGATCGGTTCGTCAGATTGCTGTGATCAGTTGGGTCGGTACCGGCAAATTGATAATGCGGATGAAAACTGGCGATCTGAAAAACACCCCGCCAATGATTGTGCTTTAGCAGAGCGTCCAACACATTGAGGAATTGGTTGTAGTCGATAAAGTCCGCAAAACAATTGGGGGTAATTACCAAGGTGGTTTCCAATTCTGCCGGTTCGGCCTTTTCTAGCTGGCAAAGTTGTGCCTGAATAAATTCAAGCACGTCTTCTGGCTCGGCTGAGCCGCAGACTTCGAGGGCCACCAAGCCCTCCCGCCAAGGTTTGTGCGCAAACGGGCACAAACTCAGCCCGAGCACCACCTGCTCCATCCATTGTTGAACATTTTTGATGATTGTTGCTTCCGTCAAAATCCGGTACCCGCGAGCACATACAATAAAGCATATATAAAAGAAGGAAGATTGGGCCAAACTCATGGCATGAGTCGATCTATCCGCCAATTACCGCCCTCAGTCGGTTGATAGCGAAACCGATCGTGCAACCGATTTACCCCGCCCTGCCAGAATTCAAACTCATGTGGCACCACACGATAACCACCCCAAAAATCCGGCAGCGGTACCTTGCCATCGGCAAACTTGGCTTTCATCTTCTCGAATTGGTTAATGAGCAAGGTTTTGGTGGAAACAGTTTTACTTTGGTGCGAAGCCCAAGCAGCAGCTTGGCTGTCGAAGGGGCGCGAAGCAAAGTATTCCAGAGATTCTGCTACCGAGACTTTTTCGGCCACACCGCTTATCAATACTTGGCGCTCCATAAATTGCCAAGGAAAATGCAAGCTGACTCTGGCATTACCTTCGATTTCCTGCGCTTTTCGGCTGCCATAATTGGTAAAAAACACAAACCCGCGCTGATCAAATTTTTTGAGCAACACGATTCGCTGAGACGGCTGACCTTCGCTACTCACGGTAGCAACCACCATCGCGGTTGGGTCTTTTATGCCGGTCTCCACCACCTGTTGCAGCCAAGCATCAAATTGCTCAACTGGGTTTGATTGCAAGTCTTCTATATCCAAATGGCCCAACGCATAGTCGCGCCTAAACTGATCAATACCATCCATATTTACACGATTCACCTTCTCGCTATCATGGCGAGTATTGTAGTTCCACAACGCCGCATTGAATACACTCGCGAATACAGCAAAGGTTTAGCAATCATACCCATGACAACCTCTGAACACCGAACAATTAACTTGGCCGTTTTGGCCGGCGGCGCTGGTCGACGACTTAACCAACCTTGCAAACCCCTGGTTGAGCTGGCGGGCAAAGCACTTATTCAGCACTGCTTAGATCGACTAGAAAATCCACTTATCGCCCAAACAGCGGTCTGCGCTAACGAGAATCCGGCATTAATCGAGCGTGGACTTACCTGCATCGCCGACGCGCAGCCCGGTTTTGGGCCGATGTCCGCCTTACTGGGTGCCATGCAATGGTGCCACGCCGCCAACCCACACGCACTCTTATTAACCTGCCCCGCCGATACGCCGTTTTTGCCAACCAACTTACTGACCGAACTGCTCGCAACGTGGCAAATGTTGGAGTTAGAGGTATTGGTGGTCGCCAGCCACGGTCAAATACATCCCACCATTGGTTTATGGTCGCCCGCTCTCCTCAGTCAGCGATTGAATAGTTACTTAATAAAAGAAGGCAAAAAAAGCATGCAACACTGGCTTGGCCAATGCCGCCACGCAGTTCTGGATTTTACCAGCCAAGCGCCTGATCCATTTTTCAACATAAATACGCCAAGTGATTTTGAACACGCCAGAGCGCGATTAAAAGCACCAAATTAAATCACATTTAATGTGCTAACTATTTTTATCCGCAAAAAGCTCACAAAATAACGGCGCACTCATCGACTAAAAACGCACAAAAATCCCAGCACGCACAATAAAGATGCATTTATGATGCATCTAAAAACACCACAATGAATCATTAAAATGGAAAACACACCATTTTGGTTCTACTCAAATTTTGCTAAACGCGCCACTCTCGCTCACCCCACCACTCATAAACCACTGATTTAAAACATCTTTTTTAAAATAAAAAGACAATTTCGCGCCTTGGCAAGGGTTTTGCGATAAGTCGTGTAACTCAAAAGCACACATCCGAATTAGTACACACGACTCAAGGAGCCATTGAATGAGCGCACACACCATTAGGAAGCCACAGCTAAACCAGCGATTGGCCAACCTACCCAAATTAATTTCTGCATCCATAACCAGCATCGGTCTCGCCTTAGCAATGCCCTCGATGGCCGAGTTGGACTTGGAAAAAGCCGATCTTAAATTTGGTTTTATCAAATTAACCGACATGGCCCCTTTGGCGATTGCTTACGAAAAAGGTTATTTTCTAGAGGAAGGATTGTTTGTTGAGCTTGAAGCACAAGCCAACTGGAAAGTACTGCTCGACCGAGTTATCGACGGCCAGCTCGACGGCGCACACATGCTTGCGGGTCAACCGCTGGGTGCCACCATTGGTTACGGTACCGAAGCGCACGTAATTACCGCGTTTAGTATGGACCTCAACGGCAACGGTATTACCGTTTCCAACGACATTTGGGATCAAATGAAGCCTAATATTCCCAAAGACGACGAGGGCAAACCTGTTCACCCCATCAAAGCCGATTACTTAAAACCGGTGGTTGAAAAATACAAATCGGAAGGCAAGCCTTTTAACATGGGCATGGTGTTCCCCGTTTCGACGCACAACTATGAGTTGCGTTACTGGTTGGCCGCCGGCGATATTCACCCAGGCTACTACGCGCCGCACAAAGACGATACGTCCGGCACCATCGACGCCGACGCTATTCTTTCGGTAACACCACCACCACAAATGCCATCAACGCTAGAAGCCGGCACCATTTACGGTTACTGCGTGGGTGAGCCTTGGAACCAACAAGCCGTATTTAAAGGCATTGGTGTTCCGGTTATTACCGATTACGAAATTTGGAAAGACAACCCCGAAAAAGTATTCGGTGTTTCTAACGAGTGGGCCGAAGAAAATCCCAACACACACTTAGCCGTTGTTAAAGCATTAATTCGCGCAGCCAAGTGGTTAGACGAAAACGACAACGCCAACCGCCCCGAAGCCGTAAAAATTCTTTCGCAACCTAATTATGTGGGTGCCGATTACGACGTCATTGCCAATTCCATGACCGGCACCTTTGAATACGAAAAAGGCGACAAACGCGACGTGCCTGATTTCAACGTATTCTTCCGTTATT
>CAYFFE010000079.1:0-17524 GCA_964342265.1 uncultured Cellvibrionaceae bacterium
TTCGATTACCGTACGGCGATTAACTCAGGGATGAGTTAATCAGAGTTTCCTAAATTAAAGCAACAGCGTTATTAAAGCCACCACACAAACCCACAACACCATGGTGCGCGAATAGAGCTGCATCAGCTCGGTAAGCTCTCGCTCGCCACAGCGCGGATCGGCAGATTCCGTGGGTGCTACATTTAAAGCACTCTCGACAAAATACACTAATAAGTTTTGCGTTCGGGTTTTAGTGCAGGTTAAAAACTGCTGGCAACGGGCGAAACAACTGGCAAAGTTACCTGTAATCGACAGCGACAAACCAAACAAGCGAGCCACTGGCCACTCCATGTACCACTGCCATTGCTGCGCCAATTCCTCTTCTTTTGGGTCTTCGGTGTAGTCGCTGTACAAGGCAATCAAACGATAAGTCAGCGCGCCGATAATTCCCGCAAACGCGAACCAAAACAGCACCACAAACACTCGCTCAAAGCCGCGATACGCCAACGTACTCACCATTTGGTGATTGAGTTCGCCCCAGTCGTCCTGCTCGATATCGTGCGCATTCACATCCACAGAGTGCGCGGCATCTAGGGCGGACTGCCAGTTCTTGTTGCGCCAAGCGCTGATGTAGGCTTTGGCGGGCTCAGAAAATTGCCCGCGCCCCATGGAATAAACCAGCACGAGCACGCTGAATGCCGCCGACAACCACACCGAAAGGGTATCCAGCCAAATATAGATAACCAGCGCAATAACCAGGGTCAGCGCCAGCGTTGCCCCAAACACGCCGAGGGTTTGACTGGCGATCCAGGTGTTTTTAGAAAACGCATTCAGGCACGAATAAAACCACTGATCTCGGTGCAATGGCTTGCCCGACCCCCAAATTTGAATGAACAAAAGACCACAAACCACAATGAGCAGTAACATGTTTGATTCCCGCGTTTGATAAAGGCTGAATTTTGGACGGCTACTCGCAACACTCGGCCCGTTAGCCGCGAATCATCTGTTGATAGAGATCCCAATTAAAGTAAGGCCCCGGATCGGTTTTTCTACCGGGCGCTATGTGTTCGTGCCCAACAATGCGCTCCGCTGTGAGGCTCGGAAAACGCGCCATAAGTTGCCGCGATAGCCAAGCCAGCGAATCATACTGTGATTGACTAAACGGCTGGCAGTCGCTGCCTTCCAATTCTACGCCAACCGAAAAGTCGTTGCAGTCGTCCCGCCCGGCAAAACAGGAAGCCCCTGCGTGCCAAGCGCGATCTAAAAAGCTGACAAACTGGATCATAGCACCGCTGCGATCAATCAACACATGGGCCGATACCGTCAAATCGCGAATTTCTTCAAAATACGGGTGGATAGAACAATCCAGTTGATTGCAGAAAAACTGCTCAATGTAACCGCCGCCAAATTGATCGGGCGGCAGGCTGATATTGTGCACCACCAAAAGCGAAATATCGCCGGGCTCAGGTCGCTGGTTGAAATTGGGAGAGGGTAAATGGCGAATTGGGCGATCTTGAGATTGTAACCACCCGCGCTGATCGATCATGGGATTTTGGCCGCTATTAAAGATCAAAATACCTTAACACAACCCGTGACTTGGTAAAGGCTAAAAGTCTGAGCGACAACCTGAATCAAGTGGAGAAAGTGCGCTAATTTTTTTGCCGGAAGTGAATGGCGGTTGCAAGATAGCGACGGGAGAGAAATTAAAAGAGAAACGAGCTGGACTAAACAGCTTAGCTGTTTAGTCCGCGACTTTCGCGCAAATTGCTGATAACGGATTCCAGTGCGCGATCGAACAGCATGCTGTTGTCGAGCATACGAATATCACCGCTGCGCAAATTGATGGCCAGCTCATCGCGCGCTTTCTCGGCGACCTTCATACCGCTGCGGTTTACGAAAATGTATTTGCCCGTGGGGCGAATAATTGCAGCGAGTCGGCAGCGAACCGTGTCGTCGCCGGTTTTCAGCTCAAACCAACTGCCTTGCGACAAACTATCGACCTGAGCCAGGAATTGCGGTTCTGCTGTTACCGGTGCAGATTCTGCCGCAGCTTTTACCTCGACACGGGTTTGGCGAGGCGCAGCAGATTCAACTTTTGGTGCTGCGGGTTTTTGCGGTTTGCTGCCTGCGATTTCTTGAGCGCGAGTAGCCGCCGGTTGCGGAGCGCGTTCGTTGGCCGCTGGAGCTTGCGGCGCTTTTGGTTTGGCTGGGTCTTGAACTGGCGGCTCGGCTTTGCGCGTTTGCGGTTGTACAGTCGATTGGGCCCGAGGCTCCTCAGCCGGTTGTGGGCGAGGCTTGCCTTTTAGCTGAGCCAAATGCTCAGCTTCCAACTGCTTGAATAATTTGCTCATGTCGTAGGCGTTGTAGCCAATGCTGTCCAAACCGCCGCGTAGACGCTTTAACAACTCCGGCAACAACTTAATTAAACGCACACGATTCTCGGAGGTCACCTTAGTGGTCAAACTCCACACCAGATTGCGCACGGTGCTGTGCGCCGAGTTCCACTGCGGGCTATCAACGCCATCTTTTAGCGCGATTAAAAACATTACATTGGCCCAAGCTTCGTACACCAAAGTATTCATGGGCTTACTGAGCTGATCGATATTTTTTAATTTATCGAGCGTTTCGCTTACCTGCGCCCGCGCAGCTTCCGCTTTGGCTTTACCAGTTTCTGCGTCGAGAGTGCGCTTTTCGAGTATGGCGGCTTGTTTCTTTTCTTTCTCAACGAAAGACAAGAAATCCATCAACATTTCGTCGAAAACGTCGGCACCCACATCGGGGTTTTCGCAAATTTTTTGAACAGTGGCTTCTAATTTGCCAAGCAGGTTATCGCGACCTTTTTGGTTGGGAACCCAACCCAAAGCTGCAGTGGCCATTTCGTTGAGCAGGCGCTTGGCTGGGTGGCCACCGTGGTCGAAGAATGTTTTATCGGCAATAGCCACTTTAAGCAGCGGGATTTGCAAGCGGCTTAGCAGCGCTTTCATCTCGGCAGCTAGGTTGCGGTCTTCAACAATGAACTCAAACAGCATGTTGATCAGATTGATCACGTCGCGATCGATTTGACCAATAGACCCTTGGTTGGCGTTGTTAACCATGGCCTGAAGCTGCTGAACATCAATACCACTGCCTGGTACAGCGTTACTTTGAGCCTGCTGCATCTGCATTTGCGACAACATTTGCAACAGCGCTGCCTCGCTCACCACCATACCGTTGGTACTGACATCACCTTGCTGAGAGGCGCCATTGCCGGAGTCACCCACCAGATTGCGGAAGGTGGCTAACACTTCGGGCGAGCCAGACTGCTGGTGATAACCGCCCTGCCCTTGACCGGAGCGATGAGGTGGTTGAGCCTCGCTGCGCTTGCGAATACGCTCAGTGGTCAGCGATGGCAAGATATTGCGCTGGATCATCAAATCATTGGCGATGTCGTAAAAGCCGGGCAGCTCGCTCACCACGTGACGATCGAATAACTTGAGCAGCACCAACTTAACTCGAATATTGGTATCCAAGCACTCAGACGCGCGCAAAAACGCAGAACAAATTTGGTGCGGGCCTACGGGGTTGTTGCGCTGATACACCTTGGCTGGCACCAAACTGTCGAGCCGCAAGGTGAGGTGTTGTAGGGATTCTGGCGCGGACTCTACCGCTTTGTTAACCATGGTCTCCAGAGCGACGTTTTGCTCTAGCTGCTCGTTGTTGATCAACGAGAGATTGTCCATGTCAACGTCGTAATCCCACTCGTTGTTATCTACAGCGGCGGGATCGGCCAAGCGGTCGAAGGCTTCTTGGGAATATTCGATGAATTTGGATTCAATCTCGCGTCGGCTCAAACGAACCTGGCGCATGGACTCAAAGTACAAGCTTTGATCTTGGTTGTTATCGGACTTATCAGCTAATTCGAATAGAGTATCGTCGGCTCCATCGAACAAGCTCAACAGTGCCGACTGCAAAAAGTAGGTGTTTTTCTCTTTGAGCAGGTGAACCGCCGCAGGCAAGCGAACGGCGGACTGACTGCGCTTTTGCTTAGCAGTCGGTCTCAACTCAACTACATTTTTACGCTGTGTGTTGTCAGTCATATCACTTAACCAAGTTAGGGCCGCTGCCTAAATTCCAATCGTTTGTTGCCACGGAGTTTGTGTTTTAAAGAGTCTGGCAGTACTGCCTGTGTCTTCACTGATTACAGCGTTCGCTTATCGCTCGTTGCCAGTCTTCGCCATACATTGAGCTGCTATTTTACTGCTTAATTCGTCTCGGCTTGCTTTGCTTTTTAATCAGTACGATCTGATCTCAAATCAATCCGGTTTCAGCTCAAATTTTCATTACCGTAGTTATACCGTCTTATCTTTGTTAACGGTAATGGCAAAATTCGAGTTCGCGAAGAGATTCACACATTCTTCTAAAAAACATTTTTTTTTATAACGGATTACCGAAAACCCTCGATGGTACGCGGGTTGAGCGGTATATACGAATGAGAAATCCGTCACACACGGCCTGGGGCTTATGGCTAACCGGCAAACAAAATTGTACTCGTACGAAGCCGATTTTTACCCAGTCAGGTAAGATGCTTTTACACAGTAAGCAAATGCTCAAGAAAAAATTGATCTATTTTATCGATTAACCTGAACGAGACGCTGCGTTTAGGCCTGATAACATTTTGCTGTTACAATGCCGCCCCCTAAAGCTTGGTTGCGGCATTTTTGCCACGTTTTTAATCCAACTATCAGCAGTTAATGAGCCTATATGACAGAGTTTGCAGCAATATTATTGGGCACGGTGCTCGTGAACAATTACGTATTGGTGCAGTTTTTGGGCCTCTGTCCGTTTATGGGGGTTTCCAACAAACTGGAAACCGCCATTGGTATGGCCGGTGCCACCACCTTTGTGCTGACGTTGGCATCGATCTCCAGCTACATGGTGTACAGCTGGGTATTACAGCCCTTGCAATTAGAGTACCTACGCACCATTGCATTTATTATGGTAATCGCCGTGGTGGTGCAGTTTGCCAAGATGTTTATCGAAAAAACCAGCCCACTGCTTTATCGCGTATTGGGTGTGTTTCTGCCACTGATTACCACTAACTGCGCAGTACTGGGCGTGGCGCTGCAAAACACCAACAAAGCCTATAACTTTTGGCAATCGAGCCTGTACGGCTTTGGCGCGGCACTGGGCTTTTCGTTGGTACTAATACTGTTTTCGGCCCTGCGCGAACGCTTGGCCGCCGCCGATGTGCCTGTGCCGTTTCAGGGCGCGGCCATTGGAATGATCACCGCAGGACTTATGTCACTGGCATTTATGGGATTTGCCGGGCTGATTTAACGCTGTGCGTCGCCCGCGAGGTATCTAACTCATGCAATTGTTACTAGACCACCCTGTTATCGCCGCTCTAATCGCCCTGGGGCTACTAGCCCTGGTATTTGGCGCGGTATTGGGCTTTGCCTCGGTGCGATTCAAGATCGAAGGCGATCCCATCGTCGAGCAATTGGATTCACTCCTGCCGCAAACCCAGTGTGGCCAATGCGGTTATCCGGGTTGTCGACCCTACGCCCAAAAAATTGCCGAGGGCGACGCCATTAACAAATGCCCGCCGGGTGGCCAAACCACCGTGGATGCCATTGCCGAGCTCATGGGCGTAGATGCCCCAGAGCTGGATGCCGGCGATGCCGAAAACGCCGAAGTAAAGCGTGTTGCCTACATTCGCGAGGATGAATGCATCGGCTGTACAAAATGCATTCAAGCCTGTCCTATGGACGCGATCTTGGGTGCCGCCAAACAAATGCACACGGTGATCGTCGATGAATGCACCGGCTGCGATCTTTGCGTAGAGCCCTGCCCAGTAGACTGCATCGACATGCTGCCCGTTGCCCCTACCCTGCAAACCTGGCACTGGCAAAAGCCTGCGGAGCCAGAGATTATCGCCAGCGACCGCAGCCATCAGGCAGCCTAACCCCATTTCAGGATTTACTGTGAGCGCCGACGTCATTCAAACCGACTCTTCCCACCGTAGGATCTATCCGATCCCCGGCGGTGTTCACCCGCCGCAAAATAAAACGCAATCAAACGCTACACCGATCGCATCAGCACCACTGCCCGAGCGCGTGTATTTGCCACTCAACCAGCATATTGGCGCACCGGCTGTACCATTGGTTAGCCCCGGCGACAAAGTCCTCACCGGCCAAATAATCGCCCAGGCCAAAGGCGCCGTGAGTGCCAATATTCACGCCAGTATTTCGGGCACCGTCGTCGCCATTCTGGATCGCACCCTGCCCCATCCTTCGGCCATGAGCGGCCAGTGCATCGAAATTGAGTCCGACGGCCAAGATCAGTGGCAATTGCTCACTGGCTGTGAGGATTACACGCAACTCGATCAACACACCCTGCTCGAACGCGTACAGCAAGCGGGTATTGTGGGTATGGGCGGGGCCGGCTTTCCCACGCGCATAAAACTCGCGCCCAAACAAACCATCGAACACCTGATTATCAACGGCACCGAATGCGAACCCTACATCACCGCCGATGATCGACTCATGCGCGCTCACGCCGATGAAATCATTCAGGGCACCTTAATTTTGGCGCAAATTCTCGATGATCCTGTGGATGTGGTGATCGGACTTGAAGACAACAAACCCGAGGCGCTCGCCGCGTTGCAAAAAGCCGCCAAAGGCACTCGCGTGCAGGTAGTGAGCTTTCCTTGCCAATACCCTTCGGGTGGCGAGAAGCAACTTATCCAGCGGCTCACCGGCAAAGAAGTACCCTCTGGCGCACTGCCCGCACAACTGGGTTGTGTTGTTCAAAATGTGGGAACTGCCCGTGCCGCCTATCGAGCGGTGCGATTTGGCGAACCGCTCATTAGCCGCGTTACCACCGTCGTGGGCCAAGCCCTGGCGCAATCGGGCAACCTGGAAGTCCGCCTGGGCACGCCGGTGACCGATCTGCTTAACCACTTTGGCTATCAGCCCAAAAAAGCCTCGCGCTTGATTATGGGCGGGCCAATGATGGGGTTCAGTTTGCCCAGCGCCGATGTACCCGTGGTGAAAACCACCAACTGTCTGATTGCTCCCAGTTATCAAGAAATGCCGCCCCCGCCGCCCGCTCAGGCGTGTATTCGTTGCGGCATGTGCGCCGAGGCGTGTCCTGCGCAACTGCTGCCTCAGCAGCTGTATTGGTACGCGCGCGCCGAAGACCATGAAAAGCTCGAAACTCACAATTTGTTTGATTGTATTGAATGCGGCGCATGCTCCTACGTTTGCCCCAGCCATATTCCGCTGGTGCAGTACTATCGCGCAGCCAAAGGCGAAATACGCCTGCAGCATCAGGAAAAAATAAAAGCGGACCGCTCTCGCAAGCGTTTTGAATTCCGCCAGGAGCGCCTGGCCAAAGCCGAGGCAGAAAAAGAAGCCAAGCGGTTAGCGCGCCAGCAAGCGGCGGAAAAAGCCAAACAGAAACTGGCCGAAAAGCCCGAGCCGCAGCCCGCCACCGAGCAAGCCCAACAAGCCCCCGATCAACTCGCCAAATTGGAGCGCAGCCTGGCATCGGCCCAGACGCGACTGGCCACGGCACGCAGCAAGCATCAAGAAGCCGTAGAGAGCAACAGTGAGCGCGCCGCGCAATTGGAAGCGGCTCTCAAACAAGCCGAACTACGCGTGCAAGACGCTCAGCAAAAGCTGGATGCCGAAAAAACCACCGCCAGCAAGCCAGCACAGGCCGATGCCAACGATCCGATCGCCACGGCCATCGCCCGAGCTCAGGCCAAACAAAGCATGACGCCGGCAGAAAAAGCCCAAGCCAACGTAGAATCCTTAGGCAATCGACTCACCAAAGCTCAAGCCAAACTGGACGAAGCCAAAGCTGAGGGCTCCGATAAGATCCAGGCACTGCAGGCCGGCGTGGACAAACTGCAGGAAAAATTGGCGCAGGCCCAGCAGGAATTGGCCGAACTGGGTGTGCCCGTTGAGAAGGAGCCCGCTGAGGAGCCGCCTGCAGCCAGCGATGATCCCGCCCAAGCGGCCATTGAGCGCGCCAAAGCCAAGGCCGAAGCCAACGCGCAAATGTCGCCGAAGGAAAAACTCGAAAACCAAATCACCAGTTTGCAATCGCGCTTGGGCAAAGCCCAAGCAAAGCTGGCGGACGCCCAAGCCGAAGGCAGCGACAACCAAGAGGCCTTGGCATTGGGTGTGAGTAAATTGCAGGAAAAGCTCGATAAAGCGCAGGCCGAACTTGAGCAATTAGCCGAAGAGTCGTCGCCGTCATGAGTTTTATCCAACAATCCTCACCCCACGCCCACGGTCGTTTGAGCACGCAAACGGTGATGCTCACCGTGGCCGCCGCCACACTGCCCGGAGTAGCGGCGCAAGTGTACTTTTTTGGTATTGGCCCGCTCATCAATATTTTGCTGATGGTTGCGTTCTGTTTGGCGTTCGAAGCAGCAATTTTGCGGTTGCGCAACCGCCCCGCTGGCTTTTATCTGGCCGACGGCAGCGCACTGGTAACCGCCGTTTTGCTGGGCTTGGCGCTGCCGCCCTACTGTCCCTGGTGGTTGCTGTTGGTCGGCGCGTTTTTCTCTATTGTGGTGGCCAAACAACTCTACGGAGGTTTGGGGTTTAATCCGTTTAACCCGGCCATGGTCGGCTACGTGGTACTGCTGATTTCCTTCCCAGTACCCATGACGCAATGGCCCGCACCGCTGCCACTGGCCGAGCAATCGCTGAGTTTCAGCCAAGCGCTCGCGCAAATTTTTACCGGTCAAACCGTCGACGGCTACACGGGGGCTACACCACTGGATGCGTTCCGCCAGGCCCAGGGCTTAACGGTTGAGGCCATCTACCAGGAGCCGATGTTCGCCAGCGGTTTATTCGCCGGTGTTGGCTGGGAATGGGTTAATTTAGGCTTTCTGCTCGGCGGTGTGTTTTTACTGTATCGGAAAATTTTTACTTGGCACGCGCCGGTGGCTATGCTCGCGAGCCTCACACTGTGCAGCTTTGTATTCTATGACGGCAGCTCACAAAGCGGAGCACCACCGCTGTTGCATTTGTTCTCGGGCGCAACCATGTTGGGTGCATTTTTTATTGTTACCGACCCCGTGAGTTCGGCCGTGTCCAACAAAGGCCGGTTAATTTACGGAGCGGCCATTGGCGTGTTGATTTACGCCATTCGAACCTGGGGCAATTACCCGGATGCCGTGGCTTTTGCCGTGCTGCTGATGAATTTCGCAGCGCCCTTTATCGATTACTACACGCTACCGCGCACGTTCGGACACACCAAAGCACGACGCGCCACAGAAAAAACGGATTCCTAATGCTCGGTCAGGCCATTGGTAAAAACAGTATGATTTTGGCGCTTTTTGCAGTGTGCACAGCGGGCGTGCTGGCCGGAACTTACCAGCTCACCAAATCGAAAATTGCCGCCAGCGAACGCGCCGCAGCCCAAAAAGCCTTGCTGGAAATTATTCCACTCGAACAGCACGACAACGATCTGCTTACCGATACCTTGGCCATTCCCCCCGAGGCGCTTACAAAATTGGGCGATGTTGAAGGCAAACAATTTCATCTTGCCCGCCAAAATGGCGATATTGTTGCCGTCATCCTACCCGCCCGCGCGCCCGACGGTTACAGTGGCGCCATCGATTTGATTGTGGGCATTAATCGCGACCAAACGTTGGCTGGCGTACGAGTGCTCAGCCACAACGAAACACCCGGGCTCGGCGATAAAATCGATTTGCGCAAGAGTGAGTGGATTTTATCGTTTAATGGCAAATCGCTGGGCCAGCCAGCCCCCGAGAAATGGGCCGTTGCCAAAGACGGCGGCGAGTTCGATCAATTTACCGGTGCCACCATCACCCCCAGAGCGGTGGTTGAGCAGGTAAAACAGGTACTGGAATATTATCGAGACCACGAACCGGTGTTTATTTCGCAAGAGTCTTCCAACACATCTTCCAACACAAGCAAAGAGCGTTAGCGTATGAGTCAAGTTAACTACGGCGAACTCACCCACAACGGCTTGTGGAAAAACAACCCGGCGTTGGTGCAATTGCTGGGGCTGTGCCCACTATTGGCGGTCACCGGCTCGGTGGTCAATGCGTTGGGCCTGGGCCTTGCGACGATTGTGGTATTGACCGGCTCCAACGTTGCGGTATCGATGATTCGCAATGCCGTAACCGACGCCATTAAACTGCCGGCGTTTGTAATGATTATCGCGTCGTTTACCACCTGCGCTGAATTGCTGATGAAGGCGTTTACCTTCGAGCTGTACCAAATTCTCGGTATTTTTATCGCTCTAATCGTAACGAATTGCGCAATTTTGGGCCGCGCGGATGCCTTTGCCTGCAAAAATAAAGTCCTGCCATCACTCTACGATGGGTTCATTATGGGTTTAGGGTTTGCCGCCGTTCTCCTGGCAGTCGGAGCCATTCGCGAGCTACTGGGCAGTGGAACACTGTTTGCCGACATGCATTTGCTGGTGGGTGAGATCGGCCGAGGCTGGACTATTCAGCTGTTTGCCGATTACCCGGGCTTTTTAATTGCCATCTTACCGCCCGGTGCGTTTCTGGTAACCGGCTTTCTTATTGCGGGCAAAAACGTCATCGACAACCGCATGGAACAGCAGCGCAAAGCGCGACAATCCGAGGCCTCCGAACCCAAAGTCAGCCGCCGAGTGCGTACTACCGGTACCATTGATTAGTCGCAGTTTTTTGCTCTGGTCATGCACTGCTGGCGCCCTAATTTACAAGATAAAACGAAACGCGCCAGCCGATTAGACCTCGTTCACATTTCCCCCACTCGCCCCGTGGGCTCTTGATCTGTATCCCTCATTTACAGGTGAAATCCTGATAATAAACTATAATTTAGTCTCATCTAATGATGGGGGGCGCAGCATGTTTGGCAGGTTGTTCCACAAGGAAAGGCCAAAAAAATCATCGTCGATTGTCGAGCAAACCCGTCGCAACGGGTTCTCAATAGATCATTTACACACGCTAATTCCATTTAACGACACCAACGAAGCCACTCGAATCATTGCCATGAGTTTTACAGAACTGGTGGAAATGAAAGAAAACGAGCGGTTGTTCGAAGTGGGCATGAACGATGAGTACGATTACTACCTACTCGACGGCACCATCGCCCTGGTGGCAGCCGATGGCCGTGAAGCACCGCTTAATCACACCTCTGAAAAAGCCAAAAATTCGCTGGCGTATTTAAGACCCAGAAAATTTGCCGCCGTGGTACGCTCAAAAACCGCCCTGTTTGCCAAAATTTCTCATCACGTGCTGGAAATGATATTCAATCAAACCAAAGCCAATCACCATTGGGAATCCGAAGAAGTGGTGTATATCGGCCAGGTTCACCAGGAATCCTTGTATGAGAAAGTGGAGCAAAAAATCCACCAGGGCACCCTGTTGTTACCCTCATTGCCAGAGGTGGCTCAAAAAGTCCGCATGGCCTGCCAATCGGCGGATAGCTCTGCGGCAACGATCACGAAAGTTGTTGCACACGATACGGCTATCTCCGCCAAGCTGCTGGCCGCGTCCAACAGCCCTATTTTTCGCGGTGTTACCCAAATTCATACCCTGCAAGATGCCATCGCACGGTTAGGCCGACAAACCACTCAACACCTAGTTTACTACTACGCCACCAAAGAGCTTTTTCAAACGCATTATCCACTGCTGAGAAAACTGTTTTTGGCCGCTTGGCACCGATCGCTGGAACGAGCCGTTATGGCGCAAACGCTGGCCAATCACTACACGCCCAACCTCAACACCGACGAAGCCTTTCTGGCCGGTTTATTATTTCGTATTGGAGATTTGGTGGTTTTTCAGTACGTGGCAGAAATTGAAGAAAACCCCAACGAAATTGAAAAAGTCCAACACATTGCCGAGACCTATTCCGCCAAAATCAGCAAGTTACTGGTAACCGATTGGCACTTACCACCGGCAGTTTCAGAATCACTGGAGAACGGTGCTCATTGGCGCTACCCCTGCCACAATCCCGAGCCTGACTATGCTGAATTAATGGTGGTTACCAACATTCACCTGCGCATGTTGCACAACAACATGAAAGGCCTGCCGCCACTCAATAAAATACCCGCCATAAACCGCATTTTATCGGACGACGCCACACCCGATACCAGTATTATTATCGAAGCCAAAAAAGCCCTAGCGGAATTTAAATTACTGTGAAGACGCTGGCCCAAACCATTGAGCCAGCTAATTTTTGACAGGAGGTCAAGATTTCATTGATTTATTGAAATCTCCAACCTACTTACTTTGGAAAATCTGTAACCGCGAAACGAATTCTTTGAATCAATCCGCAAAATTTTTATTTAGCAAAGGTTAAAACAAAGTTTACGGGCACCATCTCACTGATACTGGCTAGTTCGGCAATCTCTCGTAATTTTTCCACGCCCTCGGCCAACTCGTAATCGGCGGCGTTAATCAAAATCGGCTCAATTGAACTCACCACCCATTGGTTTCCACGCTCAGTGGCCAACAGCTTTAGGGCTATCGGTTGAGTTTTGCCGTGCAAAGATAACTCGGCTTCCACTTCCACGATTTTGGTTTTGGATTTAACGGATTTTAACACCTCAGCAATGGATGCCTGAACGGTCGCTGTGGCAAATTGATCAGTTTGAAACAAAAACTCGCGCATACGCTCATCACGGATATCAATGCCCGTGGCCACCGATAACAAATCGATAGACACGGTTACATCGCCCGATTTGGCAATGCTGCCCGACAAACCGGTAAACCGATGCACCTCGGTAACTTTACCGTTTTTGGTGGTGGTAAAAGACAAACTGGAACGACTGTTATCTAATTGCCATTGCGCCGAGGCGACAGGCAACCACAAAACAGTCGACAAAAATAGCAAAACAGATTTTAAACCCAATTGTTTGATTGCTCGTAACATAACCGCTCCCATAAATACTTTATTATACAAATTAAATAACCACCCCTGCGTAAAACGCAGCGACAACTCTGAAATAAACCTCTCAACACGCCCTGCATCATACCCGCCCGCGAACCATTGTTAAAATAAACCCATGAGTAATTAAGCCACTAGCGGAGGAATTTGGCACCTAATTGTCGTCATTTTGTAGCAATCTTGTAGCAAAGTAGCGCCATTCCATTAGGCTCAAAACAAGGTTGTATACAAATGACATACGGCAAATCACTATTAGCGACAGCCATTGGCATGGCTGCTCTAACCTCCTCCAACATCTACGCTCAACAATCCCTGCCTGAAGGCGCTATTGTTGAAGAAGTTATCGTAACGGCACAGAAGCGCGAGCAGAGTATTGTAGATGTTCCTTTAACTATTTCTGCGTTATCTGGGGATACGTTGGATGAGTTGGGTCTAAACCAGTTCGATGAAATCTCTGAGTTGGTACCAGGTTTTGTCGTTCAGCAGCAAAGTATTAACAATAATGGCTATGTAATTCGTGGTATTACACACGATGACGGTGGCGCAAACCAAGCTGCTCGCGTATCGGTTTATCTAAACGGTGTTGATGTATCCCGCTCACGAGGCTCTTTCTTCGAAGTCTACGATATGGAGCGAGTGGAAGTTGTTAAAGGTCCACAAGCAACTCTATTTGGTACTGCCGCATCGATCGGTGCTGTAAGTTTTGTAACCAAAAAGCCCCAACAAGAATTTGCCGCAGAGTTTTCAACCACAGCTGGCAACTTAGACCGCACCGATATTCAAGGTTTTGTTACTGGCGGTAGCGATGTCGTTCAAGGTCGAATTGCTTTTTTATCCAGACACCGCGACGGCTATGTTGACAACAATTCTGAAGAAGAAGACCTAAACGGTTACGATCGTCTTGCCATTCGTCCAAGCGTGAGCATCACGCCCAACGACGTATTAACTCTGGATTTTATTTTTAACCACGAACAAGCCAATGATCCAGGTACCGCCTTCTCCAGCGAAGACGCATTATTTTCCGATGACTTGAGTTTGAGCACTCCCAACAACAGCGGTTTGGGTTTATCAAATGTTGGTATTGAGCGCGAAACCAACGACTTTAATTTCACGGCCAACTGGGATATTAACGATGCGCTATCGCTTACTTCGATTAATGCGTATCGTAACCACGATTCTGTAGAAGTATTTGACGCCGACGGAACTCAATTTGAATTTTTGAATTTTGCCGAAGACGCCTCAGGTGAGCAACAAAGCTATGAGCTGCGCTTAAACTTTACGGCATCATGGATAAGCGGCTTCGCCGGTATCAGCTATTTCCAAGAAGATGCTGAACAATTTGTCCCATTCGCAACAGAAGAAGGCTTATTTTTAAGCTGTGTAGGACAAACTGCTGGATTCGGTATTATTGGTTGTAATCCATCTACCACACCGCTTGTAACAGGGGCGTTACTAGGCCCAGAAAATGCCATCGCCGCTCTTCCGTACAACGCATTTTTCGCTAACCGCGGCGATAACGAGAGTTTATCGATTTTTGCCGACGCAACCTTCGCATTGACCAACTTCCTCGAAATTACCGCGGGCGTTCGTTTGGTAGAGGAAACCAGAGAGTCGGAGTACCGCTCAAATATTCCTCTTTCCACTTTAGCGACTGCCGCAGCCGGTGCGCCTTCCGATTTATTTGGCGGCAACTTAGCGTTTAACTCGGGCGGACAATCTATAAGCGGAGACACAGAAAATACTGTGGTTTTACCTCGATTGGGTGTTCACCTATCAATAAACGAAGCAGTTAACCTTTACGCTACAGCTTCACGCGGTGAGCGCTCGGAAATTGTAGACTTGTCTCCTGGCTTTGAAACCATTATCCCAGCAGAAGAAATTACCAACTTTGAGCTGGGCATTAAAGGAAGTACCGCAGAAAATCGATTGAGCTACAGTGCTGCTATCTTCTATCAGGATTACGAAAATTTCCAAGTAACCGTAGTTGATGAAGGCACCGGCCAGCGACTTCCAGAAAATGCCGGTAACGCAACTAACATTGGTGTAGAAGCCGATTTAAATTGGCAAGCTAACCAATATTTAACCTTAACGGCCAATTTAGCATTGATTGACGCAGGCATCGACGACGAAAACGAGAACGGTGAGTTTGCGGGTAACCAATTCCGACTGCAGCCTGAAACAGCCGGCGCATTAATTGCCGTTGTTCGTTACCCATTGGGTGATAATCTGGAACTAACCGGTATTGCCAACTGGAGCTACCGAGACGAAGTTTATTTCGATATTGACAACCAGTTTAAAGAAGATGCCTACAACTTACTCGACATAAAAGTAGGATTAGGTGCTATCGATGGAAACTGGGCGGTAAGTCTTTTCGCCGATAATGTTACCGACGAAGAGTATATTATCGATGCCGGCAACACCGGTGGCGGGTTCGGCTATCCAACCTTTATTGAAGGTGAGCCCCTAACGTTCGGTTTGCAATTTAAAAAATCATTTAACTAAAACACGAAGGAACTCCGGTTCGTTACCTAGACTCGTAGCAGAAAAACAGCCCCCCGCTGGTTAAAAGCCTACGAGTTGAAGCTAAGAACCTTAACTCAAGGATGAGTTAATCTCCGAACGGTCATTGAAAATATTAATTCCAATGACCTTACAAAATCATCAACTGGTTCTAGCTTAAGACCAGTTGTTTTTACACCCTCTAAATTTTTAATGGAATTCCCATGTCAAAACTCAACCGTCGACAATTTATCAGCCAAGTCGGTGCCGCGGCCGGTACTGCCACCTTGCTAAACGCCTGCGCTACCAATGGAGATAAAGAAAAAATCGACGCGCAGTTTGACCATGGTGTAGCCAGTGGCGACCCATTAACCGATCGAGTTATTTTATGGACGCGCCTAACACCCGGCGCAGAAACCGAACAATCAGAATTTACAGTCACCTGGCAAATAGCCGAAGATGCCGCTTTTAAACAGTTGGTAAATTCCGGCCAAGCAACCACCCACGCCGACAAAGATTTTACCGTTAAAATTGATGCCGATAAGCTAGCAGCCGGTAAAACCTACTTTTACCGCTTTTTATTGGGCGATAAAATCAGCCCCGTGGGTCGGACACGTACCCTGCCCGAAGGCGATGTGAACGTGGCTAATTTTGCAGTTATTTCTTGCTCCAACTTTGGCCATGGAT
The DNA here is from genome assembly GCA_964342265.1 of uncultured Cellvibrionaceae bacterium. GTDB lineage: Bacteria > Pseudomonadota > Gammaproteobacteria > Pseudomonadales > Cellvibrionaceae > Halioxenophilus. The sequence goes on from CAYFFE010000079.1 coordinate 16,077, forward strand.
ACTTCAATGTGTACAAAGAAATTGCCAACCAAGGCGATTTAAACGCTGTTTTGCATCTGGGTGATTACATTTACGAATACGATGCCAACACGTACCAAGATCCCGCGCTAAAAAACAATCGCGGCGTAAAGCCAAGCCACGAAATTATCGTATTGGATGATTATCGCGAACGCTATAATCTGTACCGCCGAGATCAAGACCTGCAAAACGCACACGCCGCTCACCCATTTATTTGCGTATGGGACGATCACGAGTTAGCCAACGATGCCTACTTAACCGGTGCACAAAACCACCAAGAAAACGAAGGCGACTGGAGTGAGCGAAAAGCCCACGCTGTGCAGGCCTATCGCGAGTGGTTGCCCATTCGCGACTATCAAGACAATCAAAATCCGGAGCTGACCTATCGCAGCTTTCGTTTCGGCAAACTGGCCCATCTGTTAATGCTCGATACGCGAATTATTGGCCGCGATAAGCCTATCGATTATTTAGCGGAGATGATCTGGCAACAAATTCCGTTTGATGTATCCAAATTGCAAACTGAAGGCACTGCCACACCATTATTAACGCATGAACAATTGGCCAAGACGCCCAAGCAGTTTATTAAACCAATTACTGTACCGTTCGATTTACGTCAATCGCCGCCTAAACCTGTGCTCGACTGGCAGCAACTCAATCAAATGGATCCGCAAAACCTGCCAGAAGGTTATTCATATTTACCCAATGTTGAGCGCGTTAAAAAAGAACTGCTCGGCAACCCCGACAAACAATTACTGGGTGCCCAGCAAGAAACATGGATCGCCGAGCAACTTAAAAACAACCAGGATACGACCTGGCAAATTTTGGGTCAGCAGGTATTAACCGGTGAAGTACGTATTCCCGAAATTCGTGATCTGGTATTACCCGAAGCGGTGATACCTAAACCATTGATCGACGCCATGGTATTACTGGGCCAACTGGGCTTACCGTTTAACACCGATGCCTGGGACGGCTACAACGCCTGTCGTCAACGCTATTTGGGGATGTTACAAGAGTACGCTCAAAACCCAGTGAGTCTCGCCGGTGATACCCACAACGGCTGGGCGTTTGAACTGGTACCCGATGGACAAAAACAGCCCGTCGCCGTGGAATTTGCCACCGCCAGTGTCAGTTCGCCGGGAATGGAAACCTACTTGGCCAACAAGGACAACCAAGAGTTTTCTAAACGCTTAGTGGCATTTAATGAGAATATGAAGTACCAAAACAGCCACCAGCGCGGTTGGATGTTATTAAACTTAACACCAGAACGCTGCCAGTGTACCTGGAAATACGTCTCTACCGTAAAATCCAAAACTTACCAAACTGTAGAGGGCCCAACCTTTTTTGTTGCGGCAGGTTCGCATAAGTTACAAAAAGTATAGGAACCTCTGATTAACCCAGAGGTTCCTCCTGCACAAGGATGTGCAGGCAAA
>CAYFFE010000080.1:0-17426 GCA_964342265.1 uncultured Cellvibrionaceae bacterium
ATTAACTCATCCCTGAGTTAATACTCGAGTCGACGACTCTCGCCCTTTGGGCCAGCGGAGCTGTTCTCTTCGCTTCGCTGCGAGTCGCCGTGCGGTAATTGAAAATGTCATTGGATAAGCCACGTCCTTGTGGCTTACTCTTCGAGCTGCCAAGCATTCTAAAAGTGCTCCCGGCACTTTTATTCAATTACCTGCCAAAATCAACCACTTACGTTTGTTGATTTTGCCTGCACGTTATCGCCATGGACGGCGTGTATGCCGATAATGCAGGAGCATTTATCGGTCCTTGCGCAGGAGGAACCTCTGGGTTAATCAAAGGTTCCTAAAGATAGAATAGGTGAACAGGCCCTAGGCCTTGTTCACCTGCGTGCGTTTTAACAATGGCTTTAAGAATCGGCCAGTGTGCGAGCCTTTAACTTTGGCCACGTCTTCCGGCGTGCCGGTGGCGATAATCTGGCCACCGCCACTGCCGCCTTCCGGCCCCAAGTCCACCAGCCAATCAGCGGTTTTGATAACATCCAAATTGTGCTCAATCACTACCACGGTATTGCCGTGATCGCGCAGGCGGTGCAATACCGATAACAGTAATTCGATGTCCTGAAAATGCAGTCCGGTGGTGGGCTCATCTAAGATGTACAAGGTTTTGCCCGTATCTCGCTTGGACAACTCGCGCGACAACTTAACCCGTTGTGCCTCGCCCCCCGATAAAGTCGTAGCCTGTTGCCCCAAACGAATGTAGCTGAGCCCCACATCCATAAGCGTTTGCAGCTTTTTGGAAATCGCCGGAATGGCGTCGAAAAATTCGCGCGCATCTTCGACGGTCATTTCCAACACTTCCTGAATGCTTTTGCCCTTGTACTTCACTTCTAACGTTTCGCGGTTGTAACGCTTGCCGTGGCAAATATCGCAAGGCACGTAGATATCAGGCAAAAAATGCATCTCCACTTTAACCACACCATCGCCTTGGCAAGCCTCACAGCGACCGCCCTTAACGTTAAAGCTAAAACGCCCGGCTTTGTAGCCACGGGAACGCGCCTCCTGCGTACCAGCGAACAGTTCGCGAATGGGCGTAAATATTCCCGTATAAGTGGCCGGATTAGAGCGCGGGGTGCGACCAATAGGGCTTTGATCGATGTCGACGCATTTATCCAAATGCTCCAAACCCGCCACCCGTTCATAAGCCGACGCCTTAAGAGTAGTCGCGCCGTTGAGCTCGGTGGCGGCAATGGGATAGAGCGTGGCGTTAATCAACGTGGATTTACCGGAACCCGACACACCCGTAACACAGGTCATTAAGCCGAGAGGAATAGTAAGCTCAACGTCCTGTAAATTGTTGCCAGACGCGCCACTTAAGGTAAGCACTTTGCTGTCATCAACGGGCAAGCGTTGACGCGGCAACGCAATGGCTCGCGCACCGGACAAATACTGACCAGTAACTGAGTTTTCATCGGCCATGATCTCATCGGGGGTGCCCTGGGCCACCACCTGGCCACCGTGCACACCGGCACCCGGCCCAATATCGATTACGTAATCGGCCTGGCGAATGGCGTCTTCATCGTGTTCAACCACGATGACGGTGTTACCCAAGTCCCGCAAGTGGATCAGGGTATTCAATAAGCGTTCGTTATCTCGCTGGTGTAAACCAATGGAAGGCTCATCCAGAATGTACATCACGCCCACCAAGCCAGCGCCAATTTGACTGGCCAAGCGAATACGCTGGGCCTCACCGCCCGATAAGGTCTCGGCGCTGCGACTCAACGTTAAATAGTTAAGCCCCACATCCACCAAAAAGCGCAGTCGATCGCGCAGTTCTTTTTGGATTTTCTCAGCAATCTTGCCTCGGGCGCCGGTAAATTTTAGAGCGCAGAAATATTCGAAGGCCTCGGCCACGGGTAACTCGGTAATCTCTGGCAGGGTGTGTTCGTCGATAAACACATTGCGCGCGTCTTTGCGCAATCGCGCGCCCTGGCATTCGGGGCACTTTTGGCTGCTCATGTATTTGATCAACTCTTCGCGCACCATGGTCGACTCGGTGTCGCGGTAGCGCCGTTCCATGTTAGGCACCACACCTTCAAAGGTGTGACGGCGGGAGATTACATCGCCGCGATCGTTAACGTAGCTGAAGTCGATTTCTTCGTTACTAGAACCGTACAAAATGGCTTGTTTGTACTTTTTGGCGAGTTTTTTCCAGGGTTTTTCGATATCAAAACCGTAGTGTTCCGACAGCGAAGTGAGCATGTGGAAATAGTAAATATTGCGCTTATCCCAACCACGAATTGCGCCTTCGGCCAGCGAGGCATCGGGAAACTGCACGACCTTGTCGACATCGAAATAGGATTTCACCCCCAAGCCATCGCACGACGGACAAGCACCGGCGGGGTTGTTGAACGAAAACAGGCGCGGTTCCAGTTCCGACAAGGCGTAATCGCACACCGGACAAGCGTGTTTGGAAGAGAAGGTACGGTCCTCGAATTCGCCGTCCATATCGGCGATCAAAGCTGTGCCATCGCTCAATGCCAGCGCCGTTTCGAAGGACTCGGCCAAGCGCAGCTTTAAATCCTCGCGCACTTTAAAGCGATCCACCACCACCTCGATGGAGTGTTTTTTGCGCTTATCGAGCTTGGGCAAATCGTCTAAATCCACCACCAAGCCGTCGATTCTCACGCGGATAAACCCGTCGCGCTTTAAGCTCTCAAAAACGTGCAAGTGCTCGCCTTTGCGGTCGCGGATCACCGGTGCCAGCAGCATGAGCTTGCTACCTTCGGGCATGGCCAGTACCTGATCGACCATTTCACTGATGGTTTGCGCGGATAAAGGCTCACCGTGCTCAGGACAACGCGGCTCGCCCACGCGGGCGAACAGCAGGCGCAGGTAATCGTAAATTTCGGTGATGGTGCCTACGGTTGAGCGAGGATTATGCGACGTGGATTTTTGCTCGATGGAAATGGCCGGACTCAACCCTTCCACGTGATCCACATCGGGCTTTTCCATCATGGACAAAAACTGCCGCGCGTAAGTCGACAGCGACTCTACGTAGCGCCGCTGACCTTCGGCATAGAGCGTGTCGAAAGCCAGCGAAGACTTGCCAGAGCCCGATAGGCCGGTTACGACGATGAGTTTGTCTCTGGGAATGTCCAGATCAATGTTCTTTAAATTATGCGTTCGCGCGCCGCGAACAATAATCTTGTCCACTAGATGCCTTATCGTTAGATGCTGGGTATTTACAACGGATTAGAGCCCTGCGCCGGCCAAAAAGCCAACACAGGGGTTTGTTCAAGCTACGAGATTTAGCAGTGCAGTCAGTTCGCCGACGAGCAATACAGACGAGCCGCTATGCTCGACCGTACAAATCCTTAAACCGAACGATGTCGTCCTCTCCCAAATAGCTGCCCGATTGTACTTCAATTAGCTCAAGAGGGATTGCTCCGGGATTTTTTAATTGGTGTTTTTGGCCGATGGGAATGTAGGTGGACTGATTTTCGGTGAGCATCACTTCTTTTTCGCCGTTTAGCACCAGCGCCGTACCGGAAACCACAACCCAGTGCTCAGCGCGGTGGTGATGCATTTGCAGAGACAACTCCGCCCCGGGATTGACCACGATGCGCTTAACCTGAAAGCGCTCACCAAAATCGATGGAATCGTAATAACCCCAGGGGCGATATACCTTGCGATGGCTGCCGGCTTCGGTACGCCCGGCGCTTTTTAATTCGCCCACAATGGCTTTAACGTCTTGCACCTTGTCTTTGTGAGCAACCATTAGCGCATCGTCGGTATCGACAATCACCAAATCCTCCACTCCCACAGTGGCGATTAATTTTTGATCGCCCTGAATGTAGCAATCGCGGGTTTCGTAGGTAAGCACATCGCCCTTGAGAGTATTGCCGGCTTTGTCTTTCTCCGACACCGCCCAAAGAGCCGACCAAGAACCTAAATCGCTCCAATCGGCGTCCATGGGCACCACTGCGGCGGCGTCGGTTTTTTCCATAACGGCGTAGTCGATGGAATCCTCAGGGCAGTTGGTAAAGGTCTCTTCATTAATGCGAGTAAAGTCGAGATCGGTTTCGGCTTTTTGAAACGCTTGGCGACACACGGCGAGCATCTCTGGCTGGAATTTTTCCAGTTCTTCGAGATAACGCGACGGCTTAAACATGAACATGCCACTGTTCCAGTAATAATCGCCCGATGCCACGTAGCGCTCGGCCACTTCGGCGTTGGGTTTTTCCACAAACTGCTTAACACTGAAAACATCACCCAGTTTATTGTCGATAAATTGATGGCGCTGAATATAGCCGTAACCCGTCTCTGGCGCTGTGGGCACAATACCAAAGGTCACCAGATTTCCGGCTTCGGCCTGGCTGGCAGCAACGCCCAGCGCCTGGTGGAATGCAGCAACATGATTGATGGCGTGATCTGCTGGCAATACCAACATTACACTGTCATCGCCGCTCTCGAGGATGGCCAGCGCGGCCAGCGCAATGGCCGGCGCGGTATTGCGACCAACCGGCTCTAAAATGATGCCCGCGGGCTTGTGGCCGCAACAGCGCATTTGCTCAGCGACCATAAAGCGATGTTGCTCATTACAGATAACCCAGGGTTGGGCGATGTTTGGCACACCGTCGAGCCGGGTAATGGTGTCTTGCAACATGGTGGATTCGGAGACGAGAGGTAAAAACTGCTTGGGGTATTGCGAGCGGGAATAAGGCCAAAGGCGGGTACCTGAGCCTCCGGACAGAATAACTGGTATCATGCATGGGTCCTGGTTAAGGAATCGACTACCGTCTTAGTGGATTTTGTGTGCTGTATTTTCATTCACTGCAGTCGGTGGGTTAGGTCGGCCAGTAGCCCTTTAAAACCCTCATTCGCATTATAAAGCGAGCCTGCTGGAATAAGTGTACAAACACAATGCCTGTAACACCAGCCGGCAACCTCAAAGTCATTTCAGGCAATTGCGAATTATTAGTGATCGTTAACAAATATTTGCCGTAAACCCGTACAAGGATCTCGTCATGGAAGTCATAGAAACCCAATTGTCAGGCGTTGTTATCATCGAGCCCAAAGTGTTTGGCGATGAGCGCGGATTTTTTCTCGAGAGTTTTCAGCAGGAACGCTACGCCAAGGAAGCAGGCATCGATTTACCGTTTGTGCAGGACAACCACTCGCGCTCGGCGAAAGGCGTGTTGCGCGGCTTACATTTTCAGCTTAAAAAGCCTCAAGGTAAGTTGGTTCGCGTGGTGCGTGGCGAGGTGTACGATGTGGCAGTGGATATCAACCCGCAGTCGCCCACCTATGGCCAATACGAAGGCGTTATTTTAAGCGAAACCAACAAACGGCAATTTTGGGTTCCACCCGGCTACGCTCACGGCTTTTTGGTGTTGAGCGAAACCGCCGACTTCGAATACAAGTGCACAGACTATTACGACCCCAGCGACGAAGGCGGCCTGATCTGGAACGACCCCACGGTTAACATCGATTGGCCCCTCAAAGAACCCACGCTTTCCGCCAAGGATTCCGTGCTGCCCACACTCGCCGAGCTAAACGCCGGGCAATAACCTTGCGTATCCATGAGCACCAATACATGAACACCGATACAAGGACATTGACGTGAAAATTCTAATTTTTGGACATCAGGGCCAGGTTGGTACCAGCCTAACAACGAACGTTAGCGCCGCCGGACACGAAGTGGTTGGCCTGGACCGAGAACAAATCGATTTCGGCGATGGCAACGCCGTTAAAAGCGCCATCACAACGCACGCGCCGGATTTGGTCATCAACGTTTGCGCCTACACTGCCGTCGATAAGGCCGAAGAAGAAACACAACTGGCCGACGCGGTAAACCATTTGGGCGTGGCAGCCATGGCCGAGCAATGTGCCAATGACGACATTGTCTGTTTTCACATTTCTACCGACTATGTTTACGCCGGTGACGCCAATACCCCGTATTTAGAAGACGCCCCCACTGCCCCCCTGAGCGTGTACGGCAAAACCAAATTGGCTGGCGATCAGGCCTTAATCGCCGCACGTGCCAAGCACATTATTCTGCGCACCAGTTGGGTATTTGGCGAGCACGGCAATAACTTCGTCAAAACCATGCTCAGATTGGCCGGCAGTCGCGACGAGCTTTCTGTCGTGGCGGACCAACACGGTCGCCCGTCCTACGCTGGCGATATCGTCAGCAGTTTATTGGCGTTTGTTGAGCGACTGGATCGCGACAAAACCTTACCTTGGGGGATTTATCACTGCTGCAGCGAAGGCGAAACCACCTGGCACGGCTTTGCACAAGCCATTTTCACTCGCGCCGTGGAGTTGCAGCTATTGGCCAAAGCCCCGCTGGTACACCCCATTCCCACCAGTGGTTATCCCACACCAGCCCCGCGCCCAGCCTATTCGGTGCTCAACACCGATAAACTCAGCGACTTTTTAGGCCAACCACTGCCCCATTGGCAGAAGGGCCTGGATCAGGTTTTGCAACATCTGAAACAATTAGACGCTTAAATAGCCTTCACAGTCGATAAAAAGCCACTGCAAGACAGCCTGCAGTGGCTTTTGCTATGATGCGCCCCTTTTTTAACCAGCCCAGATGTAAGAGGCCCCGATGTTTAACCTCTTGGACCGTCGTCCAACCAATGTCAAAAACGATATCCTCTCCGGCGTTACCGTCGCTTTAGCCCTTGTTCCTGAAGCCGTTGCCTTTGCATTCATTGCCGGACTGGAGCCCATGGTGGGGCTTTACGCCGCGTTTATGATGGGCTTGGTGACCTCTATTTTCGGTGGCCGACCCGGCATGATTTCCGGCGCTACTGGCGCCACCGCCGTGGTGATGATTTCTCTGGTCGCCATGCACGGCGCTCAGTATTTGTTCGCCGCTGTATTTTTAGCCGGATTGCTGCAAATGCTCGCCGGAGCTTTCAAACTCGGCAAATTTATTCGCATGGTGCCCTATCCCGTGATGCTGGGCTTTGTAAATGGTTTGGCCATTGTGATTTTTCTATCGCAATTGGGGTTATTTAAAGAAGAAATCAGCGAAGGGGTTTGGCAAACGCTTCAGGGTGTAGAGCTTTATCTCATGGGCGTGCTTATTGTTATCACCATGTTAATCATGCACTTTCTGCCCAAATACACCAAAGCTATTCCCGCCGGCCTAGTGGCCATTGTTGGCGTATCCCTGGTGGTGTATTTTTTCGACTTGCCTGCGCGCACGGTGATCGATTTCGTTGCCGATAAGTTGCCCGAGTCGCAAGCGGATTCCGCCACTCTGAAAGGTGAATTGCCGTCGTTCGCCATTCCCATGGTGCCGTTTAGCCTAGAAACGCTGATGATCATTCTGCCCTTCTCGGCCATCATCGCTGCGGTGGGGTTGATTGAATCGCTATTAACACTGAGCTTGATCGACGAAATTACCGGCACCCGTGGACGCGGCAACCGCGAATGCTGGGGCCAGGGCTTGGCCAACTCTGTTAATGGGTTGTTCGGTGGTATGGGCGGTTGCGCCATGATCGGCCAGAGCATTATTAACATCAATAACGGTGGTCGCGGTCGCTTATCCGGCATTGCCGCAGCGCTGGTATTGCTCGCCTTTATTTTATTCGCCTCGCCCTTAATCGAAAAAATTCCCCTGGCGGCACTGGTAGGTGTGATGTTTATGGTGGTGCTGGGCACCTTTGAATGGTCCAGCTTTAGAATCATCCCCAAAATACCGCGCACCGATGCGTTTATTATTGTTTTGGTCTCGGGCATTACAGTCGCGGTGGATTTAGCCGTGGCGGTGATTGTGGGCGTGATTGTCTCGGCGCTGGTTTTTGCCTGGAAACACGCCCAGCACATTTACGCCGATATTTATGTGGATGACAAAGGACGCAAAGTCTACGACTTGCGCGGCCCAATCTTTTTCGGCTCGGTGTCGAATTTTAAAGAAATTTTCGACCCCGAAAACGACCCAGACGACGTTATTATCGAGTTCAAACGTTCGCGAGTGAGTGATCACTCAGGTATTGATGCGCTGGATGCACTGGCCGAGAAATACCAACAACAAGGCAAAACCTTGCACCTTCGCCATTTGAGCGCGGAATGTCGAGGACTGTTGGAAAAAGCCGGCGACCTATGCGAAATCAACGTATTGGAAGATCCAACTTATCACGTTGCCAGTGACAAGCTGGGCTAAGCGGTGGCTTGGATTGCTGCTCTTTGTTGCACTTCGGTACGTCTGCGGCAAAGAATACAAAGCCAAACAAGCCTAGCTTTTTACAACGGATAGAATAGTCCGCCACTTTGAAAAGAATAAAAAAGGGGAGCAATTGCCCCCTTTTATCTAACTCGCAAATTTTATCTAGCTCGCGAAAAACTACTTATTCTAAATTAACCATCTAGTAGGCGGTTTTACCCACAAAACCTTTAAAGATGGTTAAAAAGACAATTTGCAAATCCCAGCCCACCGACCAATTGCGGATGTATTGCAGGTCGTATTCCACTCGCCGCTCCATTTTATCCAAGGTATCTGTTTCGCCGCGAGCACCATTAATTTGCGCCCAACCGGTGATACCGGGCTTGATTTTATGGCGCAGCATGTAGCCAGAAATCTGCTCGCGGTACAACTCATTGTGCGCCACGGCGTGGGGTCTTGGGCCGACAATCGACATATTGCCTTCGAGCACGTTAAAAAACTGCGGTAATTCATCGAGCGATGTTTTGCGTAAAAACGCGCCCAATTTGGTAATGCGCTTGTCGTTTTTCTGAGCCTGTTTAATAACCGAGGTATCGTCTTCGCACACTGTCATGGAGCGAAACTTCCACATCTTAAACGGTTTACCATCCAGCCCGTAGCGGGTTTGACGGAAAAATATTGGCCCTTTCGAGGTAAGCTTAACCAAAGCACCAATGACCAACATCGGCCCGCTGATAAGGGCTAAAATGCCCAGCGCTAACACCAAGTCTTCCATGCGTTTTAGCATCGACATAGTGCCTCGACTGGGTTCACCGACTACACCAATGGCTGGAATACCGTTTAGGTTTATCGTTCTGGCGTGCAACAAATCGAACATAAACACATCGGGAATCAGATAAACCGATGTTGCAGAATCGGCAAGCTTTTTAATGATCCACTGAATGCGTTGTTCACCGCGCATGGGAATGGTGATGTAGACTTGATCGATTTTACCGGCTCTGGCCTCTTTAATGAGATCGGCGAAGTTGCCACTCAGCGGGCAAACACGACTTAACCCGTGGTTGGCACGAGGCTTTTGATTGTCTTGCAGCGGTGCTTCGGGAGCTTGGCGATCGTCATAAAAGCCGCGCACCACATAGCCACCCCAAGTACATTTTTGCAACCGATGAGCCACATCTAAGGCCAGCTCGCCGTTGCCAACAATGGCGACACTGCGCGTGTTGTATCCATTATCACGCAATTTTTGAATGCTAACGCGCAATAGCACTCGCCAACCCAGTAGCAATCCCCATGTGATGGTGAACCATTGGGCAAACTGAGGCCAGGCGAACAAGGTGCCCTCGAGCTTAGTAATACTGCCAATGGCGAGAATAAACAGAAAGCTGGCGATCCAACAAAAAGACACCTGACGGGCCTCGGCCCAGATGGTTTCTGAACGCCAAGAGCGATAAATTTCAGCAAATTCGGCCGAAAATTGTAAACAGATCACAGCGCCAAGTGCTGCGAGAAGATAAGATTGCGGTAATTCGTCGATCGATATGTAAGCGGTTATAGCCACAGCAGTTATTACAATGGCGCAGTCGACGATTCTAGCCAATAGAGCGAATAACGAACTGTGAGGCTTAACCAATCCTTTGGTGGCTAATGCCATGTCTCTGTCCTCTTCCTTAGTGAATACATTATTACCGGGACAAAACACCAATCCATCTAATCCTTCCAACGCCCCAAAAATCCGCTTGTAGCTTCTTGCTGCGGGAATTCTATTGCTAATGGAAATTAGTATATTAGGATCGGATCAGAAATGACTATACGACCGCGCTCCATTCAAATCAACCGCGAAGTGATAAATGTACAAGTTCATCTAGTAAACGGGACGAAAATGTAATGATTTGACTGGTTAATTAGGAGAGATAACGCGAGAATCGACTTTAAACGCCAGAAGAATTACCCGCCAAGCGTTCGATAAATGACAATAGTACTCACTACATAAAAGAACACACAATGTAAAATGCAGTACTGAATACGAAGTCGGTTAGTGTTTAAACCCAATTTGGAGCGAGTAAAAGTAAACCGAGAAAGGTTGTTAGGTTTTAGGAGTGAAAGAATCAGTAGTGGGATGATTTAACTCCACTCACGTAGCACTAAAGTACGGCGTGTACGTGAGTGGAATGAAGCCGTAAAAGGGGAAATTAATCCTCTTCTACAACTTCTGCTTCAACGGGACGATCCACCAATTCAACATAAGCCATAGGCGCTTTGTCGCCGGCACGATACCCACACTTCAAAATGCGAATATAACCACCTGGGCGATCCTGATAGCGCGGACCTAACTCGGTGAACAACTTACCAACAACGGCATCGTTGCGCACACGGGAAAAAGCCAAACGTCGATTGGCGACACTGTCTTTTTTCGCCAGTGTAATCAACGGCTCCGCAACGCGACGCAATTCTTTCGCTTTAGGTAAGGTGGTTTTAATTAACTCGTGCTCAACCAATGAAGCCGCCATGTTGGAAAACATAGCCTTACGGTGAGAACTGTTACGATTCAGTTTACGGCCACTTTTGCGATGACGCATGACTCTAAATCCTTTGGTTAATTGCTATCACAGCAATGTTAATTTCGGGCGCAGGTTTAACGATTAGTCGTCGTTGCGAAGACTGGCCGGTGGCCAATTTTCTAAACGCATGCCTAATGACAAACCGCGAGTCGCCAAAATATCTTTAATTTCGGTTAATGATTTCTTACCCAAGTTTGGTGTCTTCAACAATTCCACTTCGGTGCGCTGAATTAAATCGCCAATGTAGTAGATGTTTTCGGCTTTTAGGCAGTTCGCGGAACGAACGGTAAGCTCAAGATCATCCACCGGACGCAACAATACAGGATCAACTTCTTCTTGTTTCTCTTCAGGTTCAGAGTGTTTCTCACCTTCAAGATCCACGAACACAGCCAATTGCTGCTGAAGAATGGTCGCTGCACGGCGAATGGCTTCTTCTGGGTCGATAGTGCCGTCGGTTTCCAGGTCGAGTACCAACTTATCCAAATCGGTGCGCTGTTCAACACGGGCACTTTCTACCGTGTAAGCCAGACGCTTAACCGGGCTGTAGGTGGCATCAAGCTGCAATCGACCAATCGCGCGAGTTTCCTCTTCGTCGCTCACACGACTGTCGGCCGGCTGATAGCCTCGACCACGGGCAACGGTTAATTTCATATTGAAATCGACATCACCGGTTACTGTGGCGAGCACATGATCGGGATTGATCACCTCAATCTCGTGATCGACTTGAATATCACCGGCAGTTACAACACCGGGACCGCGCTTAGCTACCGACAAAGTCGCTTGGTCTTTGCCGTGCATTACTATTGCAACACCTTTAAGGTTTAGCAGGATCTCGATAACGTCTTCCTGAACACCTTCAATAGCGCTGTACTCGTGCAAAACACCATCGATTTCGGCCTCGACAATGGCGCAACCAGGCATAGAAGACAACAGGATGCGACGCAGAGCATTGCCCAGCGTATGGCCAAAACCGCGCTCCAGAGGCTCTAGAACCACCTTTGCGTGATTGGTGCTAATGTCTGTGACATCGATAGTTTTGGGTGTCAAAAATTCGCTTACAGCACTCTGCATAGACATACCTATTATGGGTTAATCGGTTACTTGGAGTAGAGCTCGACGATGAGGTTTTCGTTGATTTCTGCCGGCAGATCACTGCGATCCGGTACTCGCTTAAACGTACCTTCTTTCTTCTCGGCGTTAACCTCAACCCACTCTATTTCGCCACGACCGCGAGACAACTCCAATGCGTTGTTGATTCGCAATTGATTTTTGGCTTTTTCACGTACCGCTACTACATCGCCCACCTGCACTTTAAAAGATGGGATATTGACCACTTGGCCATTAACAGTAATGGATTTGTGAGAAACCAACTGGCGACTTTCGGAACGAGTAGAGCCGAAACCCATGCGGTAAACCACATTATCTAAGCGGATTTCCAACAGTTGCAGCAGGTTTTCACCGGTCGCACCTTTAATGCGTGCTGCTTCTTTATAGTAAGAACGGAACTGTTTTTCCAATATGCCGTAGGTACGACGAACTTTTTGCTTCTCGCGCAACTGAACGCCATAGTCCGATAAGCGACCACGTCGCGCACCGTGCTGACCAGGGATTGTTTCAATTTTGCATTTTGAATCTAACGGGCGTGCACCACTTTTAAGGAATAAGTCAGTTCCTTCACGGCGAGCCAGTTTACATTTTGGACCTCTGTAACGTGCCATCAGTTACCCCCTTATACTCGGCGTTTCTTCGGTGGACGACAGCCATTGTGCGGAATCGGCGTTACGTCAGTGATGTTGGTCACCTTGTAGCCAATATTATTCAACGCACGAACAGCAGACTCACGGCCTGGACCAGGACCTTTAACTTCCACATCCAGATTTTTTAAACCGTAGTCTTTTGCCGCTTCGCCAGCGCGCTCGGCAGCTACCTGCGCGGCAAACGGGGTACTTTTACGTGAACCGCGGAAGCCAGAACCACCTGCAGTGGCCCAGCTCAAGGTGTTACCTTGGCGGTCAGAAATCGTAACGATAGTGTTGTTGAAAGACGCATGAATATGAGCAACGCCATCAACAACCGTCTTTTTAACTTTTTTACGTGGGGCTTTATTACTTGGCTTGGCCATAGCAACTATTCCTGAAGTCGGTTGGTAAGCTACTGCTTACTTCTTGATGGGTTTACGCGGACCTTTACGAGTACGCGCGTTAGTTTTGGTACGTTGACCACGCAATGGCAGGTTGCGACGATGGCGAATGCCGCGGAAACAACCCAAATCCATTAAACGTTTTATGTTCATAGACAGTTCACGACGCAAATCACCTTCAACGGTGTGCTTCGCAACTTCTTCCCGTACCGCATCCATCTGAGCTTCAGAAAGATCGCTTACTTTAGTGCTTTCCTCAATTCCAGTGGCAGCACAAATCTGTTGGGCGGTAGTTTTACCGATACCAAACACATAGGTAAGCGAAATCACGGCATGTTTGTTATCTGGTATATTGACACCAGCAATACGAGCCATTCGGATTTACTCCAATTTTAAGAAATATTACGGTACTAACAGCAGTTAGAAAGCACCAATAGACCGGTAAACTTGATTTTTACTAGTCTGCACCTTTTGTTTACCCCTAGTTGTTTCGCCACCAGGGGCTAAAAAGGCGCGCAAGGATACTCGTAAAACTACTTGATTGCAATAGCTTGGCGATTTCTCAACCAAACGACAGTCAGTACCTCCAACTCCAGTAAACAATAAAGCAGTGGCTAACCACTGCTTTATTACGCACTGAAAACTTGTCAGCCGTCGGCGGGACTAATTAGCCCTGACGCTGCTTATGGCGAGGCTCGGCACTGCAAATTACACGAATCACGCCGTTGCGACGGATCATTTTGCAGTTACGACACACTTTTTTAACAGACGCACGAACTTTCATATTTCACCTCTACTAACGGGCAACGCCGCTACCATAACCTTTTAAATTGGACTTTTTCATCAAAGAATCGTACTGGCTAGACATCAAATGAGATTGAACCTGAGCCATAAAGTCCATAACGACAACCACTGCGATCAGCAACGAAGTACCACCCAGGTAAAAAGGTACGTCTGTTGCTAAAACCAAAAACTGTGGCAACAAGCACACTGCGGCGATGTAAATCGCCCCAACCAAGGTCAGTCGCGTGAGGACCTTATCAATATAGCTGGCTGTGTGATCGCCTGGGCGAATACCGGGAACATAAGCACCGGATTTTTTCAGATTGTCGGCGAATTCTTTAGGGTTAAACATTAACGCCGTATAGAAGAAGCAGAAGAAGACAATCATTGCTGTAAAAATAATAAAGTTCAGCGGCTGGCCAGGGCCAATTGCCAGGGCAATTTCCTGCAAAATGTCAGAGCCAGCACCTTCTGTGCTGTTACCAAACCACTGAGCAATCGATGCAGGAAACAGTAAAATACTGCTAGCAAAGATCGCGGGAATAACACCGGCCATATTCACTTTAAGAGGCAAATGGCTGCTTTGAGCGGCAAAAACCTTGCGACCTTTTTGCTGCTTGGCGTAATTCACCGTAATGCGACGTTGACCACGCTCCATTCGCACCACAAACCAAATTACCGCGATGGCGATGATCGCAACCAACAACAAGATGATTACGTTCAAATCACCTTGTCGAGCACTCTCTGCCGCTTGACCAATGGCAGACGGAATACCCGCCACAATACCGGCGAAGATGAGCATGGAAATACCATTACCAATACCGCGCTCGGTAACCTGTTCGCCGAGCCACATCATGAATACGGCACCGGTTACTAATGAAACCACCGACACAAAGTAAAAACTAAAATCCGCCGAATAAGCGAAGCTCTGTGCCAAACCAACCGACATACCGACCGCCTGAACAGTCGCCAACGCCACCGTTAAATAGCGCGTGTATTGGTTGATTTTACGACGACCTGCGTCGCCTTCTTTTTTCAACTGCTCCAGCGAAGGCGTTACCGCCGACATCAACTGCATGATGATCGATGCAGAGATGTAAGGCATGATGCCTAGCGCCAGAATACTCATTCGCTCTAACGCGCCACCTGAGAACATATTGAACAGTCCCAGAATGGTGCCTTGGTTCTGATTAAACAGATCTGATACTCGGTCTGGATCAATTCCCGGCACTGGAATGTGAGTACCAATCCGATACACCACAATGGCCAAAAATAAAAATTTTAACCGAGCCCAAAGCTCGCCTAATCCCTTTTGATTTCCAAAGGGAAATGCTCCCGCGTTTGCCATTGGCTCCCCCAATATTGTTTTGCGTAGGCAGCCTCAGCGAATCAGTCTTCGACTTTTCCGCCAGCCGCTTCGATTGCTGCTCTAGCGCCTTTTGTTACAGCGAGGCCTTTGACAGTCAATGGCTTGTTCAATTCACCCGACAAAAATATTTTTGCACGCTTCATGTTATTGTTAACAAGACCAGCGGCAACAAGCGCTGCCATATCAACTACATCGCCTTCGATTTTGTTGAGCTCGGCCAAACGAATCTCGGCACTCACACGTCCGATGCGCGAACTAAAACCGTATTTAGGCAAACGCTTTTGCAAAGGCATTTGACCGCCTTCGAAACCTGGCTTAACAGAACCGCCAGAACGTGCTTTTAAACCTTTGTGACCGCGACCCGCGGTTTTACCCAGTCCACTACCAATACCGCGACCAACACGTTTTTTAGCAGTCACTCGGCCAGGTGCAGGGCTAAGAGTATTTAAACGCATATTACTCACCTTCTACCTTAACCAGGTAATTAACTTTATTGATCATACCGCGAGTTGATGGCGTATCTTCAACTTCTACCGAATGACCAATACGACGCAAACCGAGGCCCATCAAACACGCTTGGTGCTGCTTTAAGCGTCCAGCGCTGCTTTTAACCTGGGTCACTTTGACTGTTTTTTTAGTCATGTTTCCACCTATTAAAGAAAGCCATGTCTAACCCAATACGGGGAGACTTAGCCAATAATATCTTCGACGCTTTTGCCACGCTTGGCGGCAACTGCTTCGGGAGACGCCATCGCCTGAAGGGCTTTAAAAGTGGCTCGAACCACGTTAACTGGGTTGGTCGAGCCGTAACATTTGGCTAATACGTTCTGTACGCCGGCAATTTCGAGTACCGCACGCATGGCACCACCGGCAATAACACCAGTACCCTGTGAGGCAGGCTGCATGTACACCTTAGAAGCCGAGTGGCGACCCTTCGTGGGGTATTGGATAGTATCGCCGTCCAGTTCAACCTGGATCATGTTACGACGAGCTGCTTCCATCGCCTTTTGAATGGCTTGAGGCACTTCGCGCGCTTTACCGCGACCGAAACCCACTTTACCGTTACCGTCGCCCACTACAGTTAATGCAGTGAAGGTGAAGATTCGACCACCTTTAACGGTTTTGGCTACGCGATTAACGCCAACAAGCTTTTCCTGAAAACCCTCATCCTGCTGAGAGCCTTGCTGCTGATTGCGTTCGTCTTTTCGATTATTCGCCATAACTTAACCTTTAGAATTCCAAACCCGCTTCGCGAGCGGCATCGGCCAGTGCTTTTACTCGGCCATGATACTTAAAGCCACTGCGGTCAAACGCTACTTCAGTGACGCCAGCTTCTTTGGCGCGCTCGGCAATTAATTTACCGACTTTTTGCGCCGCATCGGCGTTGCCGGTGCTCTCGGCGCGCAATTCTTTTTCAACCGTTGAAGCACTGGCGATCACTCGACCACCATCGGCTGCGATAACCTGCGCATAGATGTGGCGAGGTGTGCGGTTGACGGTTAATCGGGTTACACCAAGCTCGCGGATTTTGGCGCGAGAACGGCGAGCACGACGCAAACGAGACAGTTTTTTCGCATTCATGTTCTGACCCCCTACTTCTTCTTAGCTTCTTTGCGACGCACGTACTCGTCAGAATAGCGAACCCCTTTACCCTTGTAGGGTTCGGGCTCACGATAACCGCGAATTTTCGCAGCCACCTGACCGAGCAACTGCTTATCAGCGCTCTTAAGTACGATTTCGGTCTGACTAGGGGTCTCGGCCGTTACACCCTCCGGTAGGGCGTAATCAACTGGATGCGAGAATCCTAAGGTCAGGTTTACAGTCTTACCAGACGCTTTCGCACGATAACCAACGCCCACCAACTCAAGTTTCTTTTCAAAACCTTGGGTGACGCCAACAACCATATTGTTGACTAGAGCGCGCATGGTTCCCGCCAGCGCTTTTGACTGCTTGGCCGCATCTTTAGCCGCAAATTTTAGAAGGTTATCTTCTTGAGATACCTCTACTTTTGCGTGCAGATCGAGCGCCAATGTACCCTTGCTGCCTTTAATAGAAAGTGCTTGACCGTTTAGATCGACTTTCACGCCAGCAGGTATTTCAACCGGACTGTTTGCAACTCGTGACATGACAAATTCCCAATTAGAACACTGTGCAAAGCACTTCACCGCCCACGCCAGCTGCACGAGCTGCGCGGTCGGTCATCACACCTTTACTGGTCGACACAATGGCGATACCTAAGCCACCGCGAACCGACGGCAAAGCGTCTTTACCAGCGTAGTTTCGCAAACCAGGGCGGCTGGCTCGATCGAGCTCAGCGATAACTGGTTTGCCTTCAAAATACTTCAAAGTGACATTAAGCGTGGGCTTAGTTTCACCATTAACTTCAAAGTCGATAATATAGCCTTCGTCTTTCAGAAC
>CAYFFE010000081.1:0-16495 GCA_964342265.1 uncultured Cellvibrionaceae bacterium
AGTTGCTGGCGGACGCCTCGGATACGCATCTATTGGCCACCGCCGCCCGCCCCCATGGCATCAATTTTATGACCGCCAAAATGCGTGCCGCCACGCTCGATCACAGCTTGTGGTTTCATCGCCCATTTCGCATGGACGAATGGCTACTGTACGAATTGTTAAGCCCCTGGGCGGGAAATGCCCGGGGCTTGAGCTTTGGCCGCATTTACGATCGCGAGGGCAATCTGGTGGCATCCAGCGCGCAGGAAGGCATGATTCGATTGCAACATGAGACAGAAACGCCTGCCCAAGACGATTTACTCACCAAGTAAATAATCTAACAGAGACTCCAAGACTTTTTGATTGGCCTCGTAACAGGCTTCGTCCGTTTGGGCGATGGCCTGCTCCGATTGAACATACTTGCTCGGCGCCAAATCCTGAGGGCAATGGCGCATCAGTTCGCCGGCGCTCTCCGGCGTGGTCTCCAGGTGAAATTGCAGTCCAATCACCTTGCCACCGTATTGAAACGCTTGATGGGCGCAACCCTGGCTTTTGGCCAGCAGCACAGCCTGTTCGGGTACATCAAAGGTTTCCCCGTGCCAGTGAAAGACGCTGTGCTGGTCGGGGAGCTGAAAGACTCCGTCGCGGGTGTTAGGCACTGCTTCAATAGGCCACCAGCCGATTTCTTTGTGCGCACCGGGGTACACCGCCGCATTCAGCGCCTGGGCGATTAACTGCGCGCCTAAACAGATGCCGAGAATGGGTTTGTTGGCTTCAAGTGCTTGCTGCAGATAGCTCAGCTCGTCTTTAAGCCAGGGATAAACGGCGCTGTCGTGTACGCTCATCGGGCCGCCCATAATCACTAAACAATCAATATCGGCCAGCACCGGCGGTTGCTCATTGAGGTACCAGCGAGTGCAGGTAATGTCGTATCCGCGCGCCTTAAGCGCAGGCTCAATAAGACCGAGCGCCTCGAATTCTACGTGTTGAAAAGAATGTGCTCTCATCGGCTGTCGGCGTCCTAAAAAATTCCCAGTTCATCCCAGAGTTCATCCACGCGCTGTTTTACCGTATCGGTCATGGCAATGGCGCGCCCCCACTCGCGGTCGGTTTCGCCCGGCCATTTGTGCGTGGCATCCAGGCCCATTTTCGATCCCAGGCCCGATACCGGCGAGGCAAAATCCAGGTAATCGATGGGCGTGTTGTCCACCAACGTGGTGTCGCGGATGGGATCCATGCGGGTGGTGATGGCCCAGATAACATCCTCCCAATTGCGGGCGTTAACGTCGTCGTCGGTCACAATCACAAATTTGGTGTACATGAATTGCCGTAAAAACGACCAAACCCCCATCATCACGCGCTTGGCATGGCCGGGGTATTGTTTTTTCATGGTCACCACCGCTAAGCGATAGGAGCAGCCTTCCGGCGGCAGGTAAAAATCAACGATTTCGGGAAATTGCCGCTGCAAAATGGGAATAAATACTTCGTTGAGCGCCACGCCCAACACGGCGGGCTCGTCGGGCGGGCGGCCAGTGTAGGTGCTGTGGTAGATGGGATCTTTGCGGTGGGTAATGCGAGTAACGGTAAACACCGGGAAGCGATCCACCTCGTTGTAGTAGCCGGTGTGATCGCCAAACGGGCCTTCGTCGGCGTAATCGTCCGGCTCGATGACGCCCTCGAGAATAAACTCGGCGTGCGCGGGCACCTGTAAATCGCAGGTTTTAGCTTTGGCCAACTCGGTTTTTGCGCCGCGCAATAGGCCGGCAAAGGCGTATTCGCTGAGGCTGTCGGGCACGGGCGTTACGGCTCCGAGGGTGGTGGCGGGATCGGCACCCAGGGCGATGGCCACCGGAAAAGGCTCGCCCGGATGGGCCAGTTGCCACTCGCGAAAATCCAAAGCTCCACCGCGGTGGCTCAACCAGCGCATGATTAGCCGGTTGCGCCCGATTTTTTGCATGCGGTAAATGCCCAAATTCTGCCGCTCTTTTTCCGGCCCGCGGGTAATGACCAGCGGCCAGGTCACCAGCGGAGCGGCGTCGCCCGGCCAACAGGTTTGAATGGGTAGAGCGTCGAGATCAATCGCCTCGCCCTCCAGCTCAAAGGCTTGCACTGGCGCTTTATCGATGATTTTGGGGCCCATGTTGAGCACTTGTTTAAAGATCGGCATTTTTTGCCAGGCGTCTTTTAGCCCTTTGGGTGGCTCGGGCTCTTTGAGAAAAGCCAGTAACTTACCGATTTCGCGCAGTGCGTTAATGTCCTCGGCGCCCATGGCCAGCGCGACACGCTCTTGGGTGCCAAACAGGTTGGCCAATAGGGGGATGTCGCTGCCCACTGGATTTTCAAACAACAGCGCCGGGCCGCCGGCGCGCAGGGTGCGATCGGAAATTTCGGTGACTTCCAGGTACGGATCAACCGGTGTTTTGATGCGCTTAAGCAGTTTGCGCTTTTCCAAAAACCGTAAAAAGTCCCGCAAATCCTTGTAAGAGTGTTTACCCGTGAACATAAACTCATCATCATTCAGTGTTTGCGGGACTTTACCACACTGGCCCACAAGGTTTAAAAAACTGTACATGCAAAAAATTGATCGAGTTATTCATGGGTGCGAGCTTCATAGGTGAGAACTTCATAGACGAGAATAGCGAATGGATTTTTCCTGGAATACATTAATCGACTGGCTGTTAATGCAATTGCAATCGCTGGCAGGATTGTTTGTGGTGTTGTTGGTGAGCGTGGGCTTGTTGTACTGGCTCAATAAAAGCACACAAGAACACGATGATCGCCGCTATCAAAAGCAATTAATCGGCGTGCTGCTGGGGTTTTGCAGTCTGGTGGCGATAGTGGCTAGCCTGCCGGTGGATGAATCCTTGCGCAATCAATTGCTCACCTTAATTGGTTTGGTGGTAACCGCAATTTTAACCCTGTCGTCCACCAATATCGCTGGCAATGCATTGGCGGGATTAATGCTGCGCTCACTCGGCCACTTTCGACCGGGCGATTTTGTGTTGGTGCAGGATTACTTTGGCCGGGTCACCGAGCAAAATTTGTTTCACACCGAAATTCAAACCGAAGATCGCGACCTGCTGGCCTTGCCCAATATGTTTATGGCCGCTAATCCCGTAAAAGTGATTCACGCCACCGGCACCGTGGTTACCGCTTCGGTATCGCTGGGTTACGATGTGCATCGCCAGCAGGCGCAGTCGCTGCTGAAAATTGCCGGCGAAGAAGCGGGTTTAACCGATGTGTTCGTGTTAATTACCGACCTGGGCGATTTTGCTGTCCACTATCGCGTATACGGCTTTCTCTCCGAGGTTAAAACCCTAATTTCCGCCCGCTCCAATTTGCGCTGCAGCATGCTCGATTGCCTGCACAGCGCCGGCGTAGAAATTGTCTCGCCCAATTTTATGAATCAGCGACAGGTGCCTGAGCCGGTTTTTCCGGTCGACCACCACCCGCCTCAGAGCGAAGAAGAGCAAGCTTTATCGCCGGAGCAAACGTTATTCGACAAGGCCGAGCGCGCTCAACAATTGGAAGACTTAAAAGACAATTTACGCGATATAATCGACGAGATAAAAGGCCTGGAAGAGTCACTAAAAGATCAAGACGAAGCTACAGCCGCCGAAACCAAACAACAAATTGAACGGCGTAAACGCCGGCAAAAGGCGGTGGAGCGAGCACTGCAGTATTTTCAGGCGCAATTAATTAAATAAATCGACACACCACAAGGAGACAAACATGAGAGGTGCAGGATCTTGGGAAGCTTGGACGGCACTGCTTTTTTTAATTGCTGTTACTGTGGTGCCCGTTTTGGTGGGCATTGGCGTTGTTAAGCTGTATCGGCACTTTAAACCCATCCAGCAACCGCAATTAACAGGCCTAGCGGCTGTGGGAACCGAGTCAAAAGATGGTTTTTTTAAAAAAGTGTTAATCGGTTGGCTGGTTTGCGGGCCTGTGTATTTTGCGATTTACACATTCTATTTAGATGAGGCGCTTAATCGTTTGTAATGGGGAGCAAAGCGCAGTTATGTTTTGGATAACTTCGAGAGAATTTGCCACTATAAATAAGCTCAAGTTTTTACGCTCAAAATAACAAAAGCACCTCGGATTAGTTCGAAGGTGCTTTTATTTTTTACTTAAAAACTGCACTGGTTAAAAACGTATTATTACTGTTTGCGCTTCATAGATAGGAAAAATTCGTCGTTAGACTTAAAGTTTTTCAAACGATCGACTAGGAATTCTGTGGCGGCCACGTCTTCCATGTCGTGTAACAGTTTGCGCAAAATCCACACGCGCTGCAATTCGTCTTCTTTCATTAACAAATCTTCGCGACGCGTGCCGGAACGGCGTACGTTGATGGCGGGATAAATACGTTTTTCGGCAATTTTGCGATCCAGGTGCAATTCCTGGTTACCGGTGCCTTTAAATTCTTCAAAAATAACTTCGTCCATTTTCGAGCCGGTATCGATCAGTGCGGTGGCCACAATGGATAAGCTGCCGCCTTCTTCGATGTTGCGCGCGGCACCAAAAAAGCGCTTGGGGCGCTCCAATGCGTGAGCATCGACACCACCGGTAAGCACTTTACCCGACGACGGCACAACGGTGTTGTAGGCGCGCGCTAAACGTGTAATGGAGTCGAGCAGAATAATGACGTCTTTTTTGTGCTCAACCAAGCGCTTGGCTTTTTCGATGACCATTTCGGCCACTTGTACGTGACGTGAGGGCGGCTCGTCGAAGGTTGAGGCCACTACTTCGCCGCGCACCGAGCGCTGCATTTCGGTAACTTCTTCCGGGCGTTCGTCGATGAGCAAAACAATTAAATGGCACTCAGGATTGTTACGAGTAATCGCCTGGGCGATGTTTTGCATCATGATGGTTTTACCGGCTTTGGGCGGGGCGACAATCAAGCCGCGTTGACCTTTACCGATGGGGGCGATCAAATCGATGATGCGCCCGGTTAAATCTTCTGTAGAACCATTACCGGCTTCCAAGACTAATCGATTATTGGGGAATAACGGCGTAAGGTTTTCAAACAAAACCTTATTACGCAGCTTTTCGGGTTTATCAAAATTAATTTCGTTGACTTTAAGCAACGCAAAATAGCGCTCGCCGTCTTTGGGGGGGCGAATTTTTCCAGCGATGGTGTCGCCGGTGCGTAAATTAAAGCGGCGAATTTGACTGGGTGAGACGTAAATATCGTCTGGCCCGGCCAAGTAGGAACTGTCGGCAGATCGCAGAAACCCAAAACCGTCCTGGAGAATTTCCAATACGCCATCACCGTAAATATCCTCGCCACCTTTGGCGTGCCTTTTTAGGATATTAAAGATGATGTCTTGCTTGCGGGATCGGGCTACGTTTTCCAAGCCCATGTCTGTGGCAATGTTTGTTAATTCTTCGATAGGTCGTGTTTTAAGGTCAGTTAGATTCATAAGTTTGGGTAAGTGATTGGAAGAGTTGCATCAAGGCACGGGCTGTGCCTTGAGTATCGATTGATTCGGATTTGAAAATTAAGGGAGTCTTTTTATTCAGTACTATTAAATTATGTGTTCTAAATTGCGTGATCGTGTAATAAATGCGGTTTTGAAAAAGTGGCTTACACGCTCACCCACATATAACTTGTCGGTCCAGTTAGTTTGAAGCGGCCCAAGGTGTTAAAAGTGTAAATGATTGGAGGGCTTATGCTTACAGCGGTCGATATGACGTTTGTGGTGCGAGTGGCTTAATTTCTGCCAACGAGGCGACTATTGACGAACCTTGGAGGCTAATGTTAACCAACCGCTGCGATTATCCGACCTCTGCAGGAATAGCTTTTGGCCGAAGCCTACAGTGGAACTAACCGGGAAAATCTTGGTTTTGTGCGCTTTGCTCTCGGCGAACGAGACATTAGTAGTTTTGTTTGCTGGTTTGCTTTGAACAGATGTGCAATGTTCGTGAGTATAGCGACAAAAATTAGAGAGTGCAAAATCTTAAAACAATTCTGTGAACCGCTTGGATTTCGATGCACAGTGCGAGTTAGATCGCGCTAAAAGCGGGGCTAGTCTCGTGCCCGTTCACAGGGTTTTAAATTCTGCAAAGTGGACAGCCTAGCGGCCACTGACTATCTGGATTCAATACCTAGGCTCAAAATCTAGATTCAATACCTGGGTTCAGTATCTCGGACGAACACTGTAGACGAACGCCTTAATAGGCCGAGCACCAAATCAGGCTCCAGCCAACGGGGGTTGGCTGGAGCCTGTCGGGAAATTACAGCGCGGCGTTGATGAATTCCACCAACTGGCTTTTAGATAAAGCACCGACTTTGGTGGCTTCCAAATTGCCTTCTTTGAAAATCATTAGGGTAGGAATGCCACGAATATTGAATTTTGCTGGGGTTTCTTTGTTGGCATCCACGTCCATTTTGCAGATTTTGATCTTGCCTTCGTATTGGCCAACTAGCTCGTCCAGAATTGGCGCGATCATTTTGCATGGGCCACACCAAGCCGCCCAAAAATCGACCAAGACCGGCACCTCGGCATTGGCCACTTCTTGTTCAAAGCTGTCGTCGCTGATGTGTACGATTTCTTCACTCATTGCTTGGTCTCCGTGAGCATAATAACTATTTATTTAAATAACCTGGAATGATAAGTAGAGAACCGAGCTAGGACAAGGTTTCGCTCGGTTACCTTTAAATTACGCAGGTTTATGGTCGTTAAACTGATCACTTTAAGACAAGATGCTGCAAATGCACAGTATTAACTGTTGTTGATCCGGAAACCGACCGATTTGTGTAATTCAGCTTAGTTCTTGAGCGCCTGCAGTAGCAAATGCTGAACGCCGGATTCCAGGCTGGATTGAGTGTTGGCGACGTAATCGCCTTCGGTGGTCAGCTCCCAGCTCTGGCTCTCGTCGGCGAGATAGGCTTCCAAATCGTAGAGTACCCGATCGGACAACACTTGCGACTTTAACGGGAAGCACACTTCCACACGGCGATTGAGGTTGCGCTCCATCAAATCGGCCGAGCCGCAGTAGATGGACGGCACGGCGTTGGCAAAGTAGTAGGCCCGCGTGTGCTCCAAAAAGCGGCCAATGATGGACTTGACGCGAATGTTATCAGACACCCCAGGAATACCCGGGCGCAGGCAGCACATACCGCGAATGATCAAGTCCACTTTTACGCCCGCTTGGCTGGCGCGATACAGGGCGCGGATAACATCCGGCTCGGTAAGGCCGTTGGCTTTCATGATGACGCGCGCCTTTTTCCCGGCTTTGGCGGCATTGATTTCCTGGTCGATCAATTCAATTAGGCCACCTTTTAAGGTAAAGGGCGCATTCAACACATTCTTAACGCGCTCAATCTTGCCCATGCCGGTGAGCTGCTGAAAAACCTTGTGCACATCGGTGCACAGATTTTCGTCGGCGGTGAGTAGTGCGTAGTCGGTGTACAGCCGTGCTGTGCCCGCGTGGTAGTTGCCGGTGCCTAAATGAGCGTAGCGTTTGAGGGTGTTGCCCTCGCGGCGCACGATTAAAATCATCTTACAATGGGTTTTGTAGCCCACCACGCCGTACACGACGACCACGCCAGCGGCTTGCAGCTCTGCAGCCAACGCTAAGTTTTCTTCTTCATCAAAGCGTGCGCGCAACTCCACCACGGCAGTGACTTCTTTGCCATTGCGGGCAGCATCGAGCAACGCCGCCACAATGGGAGAGTTGTCGCCGGTACGGTACAGGGTTTGTTTGATGGCCATCACGTCGGGGTCGACGGCAGCCTGGCGCAGCAAATCCACCACGGGATTGAAGGACTCAAACGGGTGCAACAGTAGAAAATCTTTTTTGGCGATGGCATTAAACAAGTTTTTGCGATCGCGCAGCGCTCTGGGTATGCCCGGAGTGAATGAGGGGTAGAGAAGATCCGGGCGATTAACCAAGTTGGGCACGCGCATCAATCGCTTTAAATTAACCGGGCCTTTGACTTGATAGAGGTGGTTTTCGTCCAAGCCGGTTTCGCGCAGCAATATATCGATCAATGGCTTGGGACAGTCGTCGGCGACTTCCAGGCGCACCGCGCGGCCAAAGCGACGCGAGGCTAGCTCACCTTTGAGGGCCAGGGCCAGATCGGCCACGCCTTCCATGTCGACATCGAGATCGGCGTTGCGTGTAACGCGGAATTGATAGCAACCTTTCACGGTCATGCCGGGGAATAACTTGTCCACATGGGCGTGGATCATCGACGATAAAAACACAAAGTTATCGCCACCGTCGCAGAGGTGATCGGGAATGCGAATAACGCGATCCAGCGAGCGCGGCGCCGGCACAATGGCCAGGCCGGTTTCGCGGCCAAAGGCGTCTTTGCCTTCCAGCGAGACGATAAAGTTTAGGCTTTTGTTGACCAGCAGCGGAAACGGGTGGGCTGGGTCCAGGCCGATGGGGCTGCTCACCGGAATGATTTCCGTTTTAAAGAACTGCTCAACCCATTCTTTTTGCGCGCGACTCCAATCGCCGCGACGGATAAAGCGAATGTTTTCTTTTTCGAGCTCGGGAATAAGCAGATCGTTAAGGATTTGATACTGCTGCTCCACCATGGGATGGCAGACATCGCCAATGGCTTGCAGTAAACCTTCGGGGGTATGACCGGCCAGACCCGCCGCGGATTGGCCTAAATCGATGCGCGAAAACAACCCCGCGACTCGAATTTCGAAAAATTCATCGAGATTTGAGCTGAAAATCAACAGGAACTTGAGCCGTTCCAACAGAGGATGGCCCTTGTCGAGTGCCTGCAGCAGCACGCGCATATTAAATTTTAAATGACTCAACTCCCGATTGATGTAGTACTCGGGGTTATCGAATGCGTCGACTGTTAATACCGATGAAGCCTCAGTCAAATCATTGGGCATAGTGTCTTACCTTGTCCATATCACTTGGGCGGCCAAGCAAGTGCCAAACCGCAAACGTGTATTATCACATGTTTTTAACAATGTTTTGGTTGCCAGAAGATGACAGTTAGCGCCAGATCTTGCCCGCGAGAACGTTATGACTCATGAAAAGCCGTCCGACACCAGCGGCTTGGCCAGGTAGCGTTCGGCCCGCGCGGTTAGGCCGAGGTGCGTGGCCATTTCGGTAATGCTTTTAAGCGTAAGCGGTTTGCTCAGATAGTAATTCATACCGCAGGCGAACACGGCTTCGCGGTGCTCTTCCAGAGCGTGCGCTGTCATGGCGACAATTAAGGTCGCATCGTCGCCGTGCTCACGCTCATGCATGCGGATTTGGTGAGTGGCGTCGAAGCCGTCCATCTCGGGCATTTCGCAATCCATTAAAATCAAATCGAAGCGCCGGCCCGATTGCGTTGCCGCTTGCACGGCCTCTAAACCGTTGTGCACCAGCACGGGTTTGATACGGAATTTTTTTAGCATGCCCATAATCACCATCTGATTGACTTGGTTATCTTCGGCGACCAGAACTTTTACGCTGGACAGATCCAAGTGCGGGGATTTGGGCGGTTCGATGTTGGGGTCTTTGCTGGCGCTGGAGGAGCGTATAAATTGCGCCAAATGATGTTTGAGCCGGGTGGGCAACATGGGTTTGCGCAGCCAGGCTTCGATATTGAGCGCCTGCAG
The DNA here is from genome assembly GCA_964342265.1 of uncultured Cellvibrionaceae bacterium. Taxonomy (GTDB): domain Bacteria; phylum Pseudomonadota; class Gammaproteobacteria; order Pseudomonadales; family Cellvibrionaceae; genus Halioxenophilus. Next base: position 9,564 of record CAYFFE010000081.1, read on the forward strand.
TTGTTCCTTGCTGAAATCGCTATCGGCTCCGGTGAAAATAAATCGGTGAGTTTGTGCCGGCAGTGCCAGTTCGTTGATTTTTTCGGCGAACTCGGTGCCGGTCATGTCCGGCAGCCAGTAGTCGATGGCAATAAAGTCGAAATCGTCCTGCTGGGCTTGATGTTCTTTGAGTAGCTGCAAACCCGTGGCAGCATCGGGTGCCGCCACCACGTGCATGCGCCAACTGGCAGCGTGGGACTTGAGTACGTTGGCCAACACTTGATTGTCTTCCACCAACAATAATTTTTTGCCAATTAACGTGCGCTCGATGACCGAGTCGGAAATTACCGACGGCGTCGTGGAGGAAATATCCAACACGGCGCTAAACCAAAAACAGCTACCGGGCCGTTCGACGTTGTTCATTGCGCCAATTTCGCCACCCATCAACTGCGCCAATCGTTTACAAATGGCCAGCCCCAAGCCGGTGCCGCCAAATTTGCGCGTGGTGGAGTTATCGGCCTGGCTGAACGACTCAAAGATGTGCTCGAGTTTTTCCTGTGGCAGCCCCACGCCTGAGTCTTCCACCGAGAAAAGTATTTTGCTGGCGTTTTGATAGGGCGTGTCGACTTGTCGCACTTCCAGTTTTACCACACCGGCTTCGGTAAATTTAAAGGCGTTACCGAGCAGGTTAATCAATATTTGTCGCAACCGAGTGGGGTCACCGCGCAGGTATTTGGGCGTGCCGGGGACTAAATTGCCCACCAGCTCCAGGTGCTTTTGATTAGCGGTGCCGCCAAACAATTGAATACAGTCGTCGACGATTTCTTCCAAATTGAAGTCGATGTCTTCCAAATCCAGCTTACCGGCTTCAATTTTGGAGTAGTCGAGCACGTCGTTGATGATGTCGAGCAGGCTAATGCCGGAGCGATAGATGACATCGAGATAGTGCCGTTGGTTGTCGTTGAGCGAGGTGTCGCGCAGTAACTCGACCATGCCGATGACGCCGTTCATGGGCGTGCGTATCTCGTGACTCATGGTGGCCAAAAATTGGCTTTTAGCGCGGCTGGCGGCCTCGGCAACGGATTTTTGGCGGCGGGTTTCGAGCTTTTCTTGCTTTTCAATCAGCAGCGCTTCTTCCATGGCTTGCTTGGTGTCCAGATCGTCCACCATACGCTGGCGCATTTGGTTAAAGGCCTCGACGATGTTATCCAATTCGTCTTTGCGATCTTCAGCTCGGCCGGAGCGACCAATGCGCAGCGGCGCTTGCAGATTAAACAGGTTCAGTTGGCGGGCGTACTGGGCAATGGCATCCATGTGTCGAGTCAGTAACGAGCGCACCAGCCATAGCAGCAAGAGCCCCACCACCAGCGCCTGACCACCTTGCAACAGCAGCACTACGCGCACGCGTTCCCAAAGTTTGCTGTGCACCGCGTCCAAACTGGCCGACAGGTACATGGTGCCCAGGTACTGTTCGCCCGATTGGCTGTCGGAGTAAATAAGTGGGTATTCTTTGATGAGCATGTTATTGCGCTGCTCGTCGCCGTCTTGGGTTGCGGCGTCGTTGGAGCTGACGCTGATGACTTGTTCTTTGTCGTTCCAATCCCGCCAAATCACCGTTACCTGCTGCACGTCTTCCACATCGAGCAGGCTTTTCACTTGCAGATTGAGCTGCTCCTTGTCGAAGCTCCACAGGCTGTTAGTGATTCCCGGTAGCGTGCTGATGCGCATTTGATCCAGGCGCTTGTGCAGTGCTTCGACATCGGCGTTGTAGCTGAGGTAGAGCGAAACCAGCCCGGTTACCAGCGCCGTGCAGGCGGTAACGACTAGAATGAGAGCGGAGAGCTTGAAGGCAATGGGGTTTTGACGACTGTATCGCAGTAGATCAAACATAGCAGACCGTACCTCGGCAAAGCGGCTTGCGCTTATCGTCGAAAACCAGCAACTCGTTAAAAACCAGCAACGCGGCGTGTATCGTCATTGTTTTCTCAACCAACAGTACCCATCGGCTGGCTTCCAGCGCGGCACTGTTGGATTTATCAGGCATTAGCTTGGTGTTTTTATAGCAAATGAAAGCAATTTTATTGAGTTTAGCAGCAGCCTATGCTGCGGAGCAAAAAAGAGGGAATTTATCAACTTTTATTGATCGCGACGAGAATTAATACGCAATGGCACACTAATACTGTTTGGCCAGGCGATCGATTTCCGCCAGAACATGGTTTAGAAAGCGCATGCCCAATTCAGTGGTGACAAATTGCGTGTCGCTGTCTTGCAAAAAGCCTTGATCCACCAGCGGTTGCAGTGTCGCTTCTGGCCAAGGCAAGCCAGTGGTTTGGCTAAACTGGTTTTTTTCCACTCCGGCGACCAAACGCAGGGCGTTCATGCTGAATTCGAGCAGCAATTGCGCTTTGGGTACCTCATTCGCGCCCGCCAGCGGACTCTTGGGGCGCAGGTAATGCTCGGGTTGGCGGGTTTTCCAACGGCGCAGAATTTTTCCCGATGCTACTTGCGTGAGTTTGCCGTGCGCGCCGGCACCAATGCCCAGGTAATCGCCAAACCGCCAATAATTGAGATTGTGACGACTGCGGCCGCCTGTTTTGGCAAAGGCCGAAACCTCGTATTGCCCATAGCCGTGCTCGGCGAGCAGCGCCGTGCCGGCATCTTGAATATCGGCCAGCACATCCTCGCAGGGCAAGGTTGGGGGCGAAGAATAAAAGTGCGTGTTGGGCTCGATGGTGAGCTGATACCAGGAAATATGATCCACGCCGAAATCGATGGCGGTTTGAACATCGGCCAGGGCTTGTTGAGTTGATTGTTGCGGCAGACCGTGCATTAAATCGATATTGATGTGTTGATAACCGCAGTCAATGGCGCTGGCGATGGCCCGTTGGGCTTCCTCGGCGCTGTGAATTCGGCCTAAGTGTGCGAGCTGCTCGGCATGAAAACTCTGCACGCCAATGGATAAGCGATTCACACCGGACTGAAAAAAGCCGGCAAATTTGGCCTGCTCGGCGGTTCCTGGGTTCACTTCGAGGGTGATTTCCGCATTCGGTTTAACGCTAAGGTGGCGGTTGATCACTGCCAAAATGGCTTGAATGCCTTCGGCGGAGAACAAGCTGGGCGTACCGCCACCAAAAAAAATGCTGCCGATGGCTCGACCTTGCACGAACGGCAGCTCTTCCTGTAAATCCCGCTCCAGCGCGGCGATGTAATCGCTCTCGGGCAAACCGGCGTCGGCTTGGTGGGAATTAAAATCGCAGTACGGGCATTTGCGCACACACCAAGGAATGTGCACGTACAGGCTGAGCGGCGGCAGACTTAACACGATTGCCGGGTGAGCTGTTCGATTAACTGGGCCATGGCTTGGCCCCGGTGGCTGAGTCGACTTTTTTGTTCGGCGCTGAGTTCAGCGGCGGAGCCCTCGCAATCATTGGGTTTAAACAAGGGATCGTAGCCAAAGCCGCCCTCGCCCGAGGCTTGCTCTAAAATCTGACCGTGCCATTGGCCCTGGCAAATCAGTGGAATGGGATCCTGCTCGTGTTGCATTAACGCCAGCGCGCAAATAAATGTCGCTCGCCGATCAGTTACGCCGTTCAACGCCTGCAATAACTTGGCGTTGTTGCCGGCATCGCCCTGGCCAGAGTAGCGCGCCGAATAAATACCCGGAGCGCCATCAAGTGCGTGCACCGCCAGGCCAGAATCATCGGCCAGCGCCGGCAAACCCGTTTGTTGTGCGGCGTTGCGTGCTTTTAACAGGGCATTTTCCACAAAGGTTAAGCCCGTTTCTTCGGCCTCTTGCACCCCCAACGCTTTTTGTGACACCACTTCAATGGCCAGCGGTGCCAGCAGTGCTTGCAATTCTTTCAACTTGCCAGCGTTGCCGCTGGCCAACACTAAGCGTTGCATCTGTTAGCGGTCCACGTAGAGTTTTTTGGAGAATTCTAAGGCAATGGGCTGGTCGGAATTTTCGGGGATGACTTCTATATTGAAGTGAAACACTTCTTCGTTGATGTGTTTAATCGGTGCCAGATAGTAAACCGTGTTCTGTTCCTGGATGGTTTTAAATTCCAGCTTTTGCGTTTGCTGAATTAAATTGCGCGCCGTGCCGGAGATTTGTGCTGGCAAACCCAGCGATGTTGCATCGGCGTCGGATTGGGTGACGACAATATTCAACAACGCTTGATCATCGTCGCGCACCAATTGATAGGTACTGGCGATTTCCGGCGTTAAAAAGGCGCTGTTAAACACGCTGTAAAAAACCGTATAGCCGTTTTTTTCAATGGAAATGCCCTCTTGCGCGTGAGCAAATGAGGCGAGACAAGAAACCATCAACAGGATTAAGGCCTGCTTCAATAAACGATTCATCATTTTCATAGTAGCCAATTTCATCTGTAGCCCGTTTTTAAGTAGCGAATGCGTGGGTTATTCCAGGTGGTAAATAGCGGTGGCACCAAACAAATTTGGCACAAGGCGCGCGCACCAATCGTCGATGTGCGAATGGGTGACCACCATGCGCCGCTTAATGGCAATGCCGCGCTCGCGACACAGTATTTCGAAATCTTTAAACGTGCAAAAGTGAATGTTGGGGGTGTCGTACCACTCGTAGGGCAGCAAGTCCGATACCGGCATGCGACCGCCAAAGGCCAATTGGGCTCGGGCCTTCCAGTGACCAAAGTTAGGAAAGGTGACAATGCACTCTCGGCCAATGCGCAGCATTTCCTCGACGACGACATCGGGGTAGCGCATGGTTTGCAACGCCTGAGTCATAATAACCGTATCAAAACTGGCGTCGGTAAAATTGTCCAAGCCGCGCATGTCCAAATCCTGTTCCACCACCGACAAGCCTTTGCTCACACATTCATTAATGTAGTCGTGATCGATTTCCAATCCGTAGCCGGCAATGCCTTTTTCGGTTTGCAGGCGATGCAACAAGGTGCCATCACCACAGCCCAAGTCCAGCACTCGGGATTGGGGTTTGATCCAATCAAAGATGATGTCTAAATCTATACGTCTGAAATCGGTCATTAGAGCTCAGTGGTTTAAAACTAAAAGGTTTATAACTCAATGGTTTGTAAGTAGCGGCGAAAAATTTGCTCATACCGCTCATTGGGCACCAAAAACGCGTCGTGGCCGTGACTGGATTCGATATCGGCATACACCACCGGCTTGCCGGCGGCAATTAAGGCATCGACGATTTCCCGGGAGCGCTTCGATGAAAAGCGCCAATCCGAGGAAAACGACACCACAAAAAATTTGGCCAGGGCTCCGGCAAAGGCCTGGGCGGGTTCGTCGTTGTATTCTCGGGCCAAATCGAAATAGTCCAGGGCTCGGGTCATTAAGATGTAGGTGTTGGCATCAAATTTATTGGAAAAGCTGTTGCCCTGGTAGCGCAAATAGCTCTCGATTTGAAACTCCACCAGCTCATCGCTGCCGATTTCAAAGTCGCCTTTGGCAAGCTCGCGGCCAAACTTTTTACCCATGCCATCGCCAGACAAATAAGTGATGTGACCAACCATGCGCGCCAGCGCCAAACCTTGGCGCGGGTATGTATCGTGAGTCAGGTATTCGCCGTCGTAAAAATTGGGGTCCGACATAATCGCCTGACGAGCGGTTTCATTGAAGGCAATGTTCTGTGCTGAGAGCTTCATGGCCGAGGCAATAACCACACAGTGGCGCACTCGTTTGGGGTATTCCAGGGCCCAGCGCATGGCCTGCATGCCACCCAAGCTACCGCCAATGATCGCCGCCCACTGGTCGATGCCTAACGCATCCGACAACATCGCCTGGCTGTGCACCCAATCGCGCACACGCAACCAGGGAAAATCCGCCCCCCAGGGCGCGCCCGTGTCGGGGTTGATGCTGGCCGGGCCAGTAGAGCCGTGGCAACCACCGATATTATTCACCGAAACCACAAAAAAACGCTCAGTATCGATGGGCTTGCCGGGGCCGATGTAGTGATCCCACCAGCCGGGTTTGCGATCACTCATTGCGTGATACCCGGCGGCGTGATGATTGCCCGACAACGCGTGGCAAATCAGCACCGCGTTGCTTTTGTCGGCGTTGAGTTGGCCGTAGGTTTCATAGACCAAATCGAAACCCTGCAGTGTGCGCCCACAAGCAAGTGTTAAGGGTTTAGCAATATGAAGGGTTTGGGGCGTGACCAGCCCGACACTGTCGGCAGGTAGCTGTTGGGGCATTCGTTAATGGGTCCAGAGCGTGCAAAACAAGAGGATGATTATAAACCGATTTTAGCCCCGACGTATGTAATCGGATGGCCTGCAACCGCAATCGTTCGGGCAGATATCGACGCAGAGGGCTTTGAGTAAGCGAAGGATTCGACGGATTAGGACGACTTGCGTCGCGCAAACGACAGCGGTACTACTTTATCGGAGAAGGCGCGCCCGGCGTGCTCGAAGCTTTCGATGCGCTGTAGCAATTGGCTTAAAGTGTAGAGATTGTCTTCGTTTTCGGTTAATTCGGCCCTAAACGCCAATGTGGCCTGTTTGTGATCATTGCATTGACGATCAATCTTCGACAGCGCCAGCAATTCTTTTTGCAGCAATTGCTTGGCGCACTCATTGGGGTAGGCCAGCGGCGTTAGCGCGTTTTGATACCAACGCTCCAGCAGCAAGTTGGTTTCGGCAAAATACATGCGCACTTCCTGGCTCATATTGAGCAAAAAGTGGTGAATTAAGCCGCGTTCTGCTTTCGCTGAGCGCTCGACGGTGTAGAGGAATTGCTCGCAGCGGTGTTTGAAGTCCAAATACTGCTGTTGCCGCGACTGAATATTGAGCGAGCGCGAAGAGAGTCGCATGCGTTCGCTGCGTGCCGGTTGAGCGTACACTTCGCGCAAAATGGCGTTGGCCTGCTCGGTTTCCACCGCCAGATTGCGCAAACACAACTGAATTTGCTTGAGCGTCGCTTTAATGGCCGGACGCAAAATAGGCTCGCGATCG
>CAYFFE010000082.1:0-16351 GCA_964342265.1 uncultured Cellvibrionaceae bacterium
GATTTTGCCTGCACATCCTTGTGCAGGAGGAACCTCTGGGTTAATCAGAGGTTCCAATAACAACAATACCTGTAAAACAGCCAATCAATGGGTTTTCCGGCCGAGGCCAGCATTTATCTATGATTAAATTCGTGAAACCAATCGCTCGCATTACATCCCTGCCAAACCTTCTCATACTCCTTTTTTTAGCGATTACCCAACTGGCCTGTAGCCCTGGAGAAAGCCGAGTGGAGCGGGGTAATCGCGAAGGCATTTTGCATATGGAAAATGCCACCGAACCACAAACGCTGGACCCCCACGTTAGCACTGGCGTACCGGAGACCCGGATTATTCAAGCCCTGTTTGAAGGGCTAGTGGCCAAAAACCCCAAGGATTTATCGCCCATTCCCGGCGTCGCCGAACGCTGGGAAATTAGCGACGACAAACTCACCTATCGATTTTATTTGCGCGAAAATGCCCGCTGGTCCAATGGCGACCCGATAACGGCAGAAGATTTTCGCTGGTCGTGGGAGCGCGCGTTAACACCGGCGTTGGCCAACAAATACGCCTATATGATGTACGTAATAAAAAACGCACAGGCGTTTGCCGAAGGCGAGCTCGAAGATTTTAGCCAAGTTGGTGTGCGAGTAATTGATCGGTTGACCTTAGAAGTGGAGCTCAAACAAGTTACGCCTTATTTTTTGCAACTGCTCGATCACCATTCTTATTTTCCCGTTCACAAAAACACTTTATTGGCCCACGGCAAAAAAACCGACCAATATTCTCAGTGGACTCGTCCGGACAATATTGTTTCCAACGGACCTTTTACACTTGAGCAATGGAAAATTTTTCGAATCGTAACCGTTGTAAAAAACCCACTCTACTGGGATCAACAGCGGGTACAATTGAATGGGATTCACTACTACCCCATAGAAAACTATTCCACTGCCGAGCGCATGTTTAAAGTCGGCCAAGTGCATAAAACCAACGATATTCCACTGGATAAAATTCCGGTTTATCGCAAAAAAAATCCCGAGAAACTGCGCAACCAAAAATGGTTTGGCACCTACTACTATTCGATTAATACCACCATTGAGCCACTGAACGATGTACGAGTGCGACGGGCGTTGGCACTGGCCATAGACCGCCAAACCCTAACCGACCAAGTCATGTTTAATTCAGTCACGCCGGCCTACGCAATAACGCCGCCGGGGGCAAATGGCTACAACCCGCCTAAATTAATCGAATACAACCCTGAAAAAGCCCAACAGTTATTGGCCGAAGCCGGATTCCCCAACGGTGAAGGCTGGCCCAAAATGGAAATTCTCTACAACACCAGCGAATCTCATCGCAAAATTGCCGTAACCATTCAGCAAATGTGGAAAAAAGTGCTAAACATCGATGTGGGGTTGGTCAACCAAGAGTGGAAAGTCTACCTGGATACCCGCACTCAAATGGATTATCAAATTGCCCGCGCAGCCTGGATTGGCGATGTGGTTGATCCGATAAGCTTTTTGGATTTAGCGACCTCCACAAATGGCAATAACCACACCGGCTACAGCAATCCTGAGTACGATAAATTGGCATTGGAAGAAATTCCCGCCGCAGCCAATCTCACCCAACGCAATCAAAAATACTACGAAGCCGAAACCATGCTCATGCGGGATTTACCGTTTATTCCCATTTACGTGTACAACACCAAATACCTGCTCGATCCCAGTGTTAAGGGCATTTACCCGAATTTTATGAACTACTACAACTACAAATTTATCAGCGTTGGAAACTAACTCATGGCCAAGTTTATTTTAATGCGGCTGTTGCAAGCCATTCCGGTGTTACTGGTGGTGATTACCGTTACGTTTTTTTTGGTGCGCTTTGCCCCTGGCGGTCCGTTTGATGAAGAGAAAAAAGTCCATCCCTCTGTGCAACAAGCCCTGGAGGCGCAATACAATCTAGACCAACCTTTAATGGCTCAGTATTTATCGTACCTGGGCGATTTATTCCAAGGCGATCTGGGACCGTCGTTTAAATACCCGGGTCGCAGCGTTAACGAACTCATTGCCGCTGGTTTTCCCATCACGGCAGAATTGGGTTTTTACGCTATTTTAGTGGCACTGGTGCTCGGCGGAACCGCAGGCGTGGTCGCCGCCCTAAAACCCAATACCGCCCAGGACTACATTCCCATGTCGGCGGCGATGATCGGCATTTGCATGCCCACGTTTTTATTGGGGCCGGTGTTAATTTTAGTATTTGGTATTTGGCTGGAATGGTTGCCGGTTTCCGGCTGGGGCGATTTACCCGGCGATAAAATACTGCCCAGTTTTACCTTGGGTGCCGCCTACGCCGCCTACGTGGCGCGCTTAAGTCGCGGTGGCATGTTGGAGGTGTTGTCACAGGATTACATTCGTACCGCCATCGCCAAGGGACTGCCCAAACACATTGTGGTGTTAAAACACGGTCTACGCGGCGGCATGTTGCCGGTAGTGGCGTATTTGGGCCCGGCGTTTGCTGGTATTTTATCGGGCTCGTTTGTCATCGAATCGGTTTTTCAAATCCACGGGCTGGGCCGCTTTTACGTACAGGCGGCGTTTAACCGCGATTACACATTAATTTTGGGTACCACCATCTTTTTAGCCGGCTTAATTATTCTGTTTAATTTGTTGTCCGACGTACTCGCCGCCTATTTAAATCCTCGACTTCGCGCCGAAGTAGGAGGCCAATCATGACTCAACCCAACACCATTTCTCTTGATCAATATGAAGCGGGCACTTCGCTTTGGGCCGATGCCTGGAGCCGATTAAAACGCAACCGCCTGGCCATTTTTGGTTTGAGCGTTTTAGCGTTTACCGCATTCATTTGCTTAATCACGCCCTGGATTGCCCCCTACGGCTATGAGGAACAAAACCTGGCTCTGGGTGCAACACCACCGTCTTGGCACCATTGGCTGGGCACCGATCCACTGGGTCGTGATTTATTAACGCGCATTATGTACGGCGGGCGAGTTTCTCTAACCGTGGGTTTAATCGCCACCAGCGTGGCGCTTTTAATCGGCGTAACCTGGGGTGCGATTGCCGGCTACGCCGGCGGTCGAGTCGACACGATCATGATGCGCCTGGTCGATATTATCTACGCACTGCCGTTTATGATTTTTGTGGTGCTGTTAATGGTGATTTTCGATCGATCACTGTTTTTATTATTTTTGGCCATTGGTGCGGTGGAATGGCTGACCATGGCGAGAATTGTGCGCGGCCAAGTACAAACGCTAAAGCAGCTGGAGTTTGTTGAAGCGGCGGTTTCCATTGGCTTGTCGCGCGGCAAAATTATTGCCCGCCATATTATTCCCAACGCCCTAGGCCCGGTGATTGTGTATTCCACGCTAACGGTGCCCAACGTGATGCTGCTGGAGGCTTTTTTAAGCTTTTTAGGGCTCGGAGTTCAACCACCTCAGTCATCCTGGGGGTTGTTAATTTCCGCCGGCGTAGAGAGCATGGAAGAATACCCCTGGTTGCTGATTTTTCCGGGTTTGGTGCTCTCGCTGGTGCTATTTTCTCTGAATTTTCTGGGTGATGGCCTGCGCGATGCATTAGACGTGCGCGCCTCTAAGGATTAAGCCATGGATAAACAAAACAACCACTCAGCACTGCTTTCGGTGCACGATTTATCGGTAAGCTTTTACACGCGCAATGGCGTGAGCCAAGCCGTTAAAAACGTGAGTTTTGAGGTCAACTCGGGCGAAGTTTTGGCCATTGTGGGCGAGTCCGGTTCGGGCAAATCCGTATCGTGTTATTCGCTGCTGGGGTTAATTCCGAGCCCACCCGGCAAAGTGGATTCCGGCCAGGCGCTGTTTGCCGGCAGCGACCTCCTGCAATTGCCCGAAGATCAATTGCGGCGCATTCGCGGCAATAAAATCGCGATGATTTTCCAAGATCCCATGACCTGCCTCAATCCGTTTTTAACCGTAGGCCAGCAGCTCGTCGAGCCGCTCATTTATCATCATCAATTAAGCCGCGCCGAAGCCAAGCAGCAAGCCATTGCACTGTTGGCCGAAGTCGGCATTCGCAATCCACAAACCAGCTTTAACGCCTGGCCGCACGAATTTTCTGGCGGAATGCGCCAGCGCGTGATGATTGCCATGGCGTTAATTGCCGAGCCGGACTTGCTCATTGCCGACGAGCCCACCACCGCGCTGGATGTAACCATCCAAAAACAAATTTTAGAATTAATCCGCCAGTTGCAAGCCAAGCGCAACATCGCCGTGATTTTTATCAGCCACGATTTGGCCGTGGTAAAAAACCTCGCCCATAAAGTCGTGGTCATGCAAAACGGCGAAGTGGTGGAACAGGGCCCCACTCAACAGGTTTTGGGTAACCCCGAGCACCCATACACTCAAAAATTGCTGGCCGCTATTCCTAAAGGGGCCAAACCCACTCCGGTTAACCAAAACAACAACCAGCCTCTGGTGCAAATCAATAATTTGAGCGTGGATTTTTCGCAAAAAGGTCAGCGCTTTCGGGCAGTGGATAACGTCAGTTTTGATATTTTCAATGGCGAAGTCTTGGGTTTAGTCGGCGAGTCCGGCTCGGGTAAATCCACCATCGGCCGAGCGTTGATGAAATTGGTAAACAGCAGCGAAGGCCGTATTCTTTATCGAGGCGAAGCCATACAAAGTAAAAGCGCCAAAGAATTTTTACCCTGGCGACGCAAGATGCAAATGATTTTTCAGGATCCCTACGCCTCGCTAAATCCGCGCATGACCATTTACGATACCTTGGCCGAGCCCATGAAATTACACGGCTTAGCCAAAGGGCCGGTATTAAACGAGGCGGTTTTAAAACTCATGGACGATGTCGGTCTGGCCCGAGCGTTTGTGCGCAAATACCCACACGAATTTTCCGGTGGGCAACGCCAACGCATCGCCATTGGCCGAGCCATTGCCACCAAACCAGAATTTATCGTCGCCGATGAACCCGTGTCGGCCTTGGATGTAACCATCCAACAGCAAATTTTGGATTTGCTCAATTTCTTGGTAGAAAAGCACGCGTTATCGATGTTATTTATTTCGCACGATTTAAGTGTGGTCCGCAAATTGTGCGATCGAGTTTTGGTGTTACACCACGGTAAACTCATCGAAAGCGGTTGGGTGGAAGACGTATGGGCCAAACCCGCAGAAACCTATACTCAAAACCTGCTCTCAGCAGCATTTTTTAATTAAACCTGACAAAAAAAGCAGACGAATAAGAATTCAATTTTTTATACTATGCAGGCGTGCATTAAGGAGCCCTTGCAACATTATGTCTTCTTCAAAAAGGACATCCAGTTTGCATTAAGCATTGCAGCAAGTGTTATTTGCAGTGAGCGTTAGTTCTTAAACGTTAGTTATTTGCAGCGAGCGCCAAGAGCAACGATTGCTCAACAAGGACAAGGTTAATCATGGATATGCTAAACCGCAGCGAAGAATACAAGTTCGCGCCCGGCGAATTAGTTGTGGATGTTACCCACAACGTGCGCGGGGTGATTATCGACTCCGACCCGGAGTTCTGTTTAAGCGATGCCTGGTACAGCGCCACGTTTAAGGATCGCCCGCTAAAATCCCAACCCTGGTATCACGTGCTGGTAGATCACACCAGCGAGGCACGCTACGTGCCCGAGCAGTATCTACTGCGCGATGAAACGCTAGCCCCCATCAAACACCCGCTCATCGGCCACTATTTCAATAAATTTAACCACGGCGCCTATCAGTTTGTGCGCTCAACCGGGGCTTAATCGTTAACCACTCGGCCGCGATAAATTTTTACCGGCCGAGCCCGCTCACCCTCTTCTCTTTTGGGTTTGGCCTCAGGTGCTGCCTGATGACTGAACGCACCCCGATAGGCCTTGCTTACCAAGCGCGGAAACTGCGCACCGGCAGACTCTTCGCTCAACGCTCCCGACCAGGGGCTGCCCGCCAAACTCATTAACTCCTTGATAAGCGTTTGCGTAATGGTGTCGTTTTTGTCTTCCCGAAACGTTTTTACGAGTACCGGTAACAGCTCGGGATTGGCCAGTTTTACCTCTGGTTTGAGGTCCGATTTGACGCGACGACGAATTTCATACACCAGATCAATCATCGGTTTGGTAAACTGCATAATCACCCCCAAATTTTAATTGGTCGACCAAAAGGGTCGACACATTTGTTTCACTCGCTTGGATACCGCAAATGCAAGAGCGCGCGCGTCTCGATTACCTAAAAGCCATGGGCATTACCAACTACATGCCGCGCTGGCAGTTGCCCAATGCCCCCGAGGCGCAATTAACGGCGTTTTTGCCGCCCGCAGAGCCTGTTCCTGCCGATCCATCCACCGAGCCACAAGCGATACCTGCAGAGCTCCCCCAGCCCTTACAGAGCATCGAGCGCAGTACCGAACGCGACGCCGCTACAGAGGCTCCAGCACCTGTTGAATCTCCAGCACCGCTGCGCGCAGATTTTGCCTCTGTGGCGCCGATAGAACCGGCCCCCAAGCCAGAACAGCGCGATCGGCAACCGAGTCCCGAAATCCAACCTCAAATCCCCAGTAACGCGCCTGCCGCCTTGCTGAAAACCACCAGCAAGCCCTCAAAAGAGGCAAAAACACCGGTCAGTGCCCAAAATTCAGCACCACTGGTTAAATTTGCGTTGAGCTTTTGGCGTGTGTCAGAAGATTTATTGGTTGTGGATTCCAGGCATTCCGAATTGGCCCTGCCCACAGAAAAACTGCTAACCAATATCGTGTTTGCGTTGGGCTATCCCCGAGAGCTGCCCAAATCCGAAGTGGTGCAGTGGCCGCTGATCGACGCACACCACCAAGACCAGGGCGAGGCCGCAGCCCGCGAGACCCTAAACGCCTTTTTGGATGCGCAATTCCTGCTTAACCCAGGCAAATACCTACTGCTGATGGGTCAGGAGGCGAGCCACTTTATCTTGGATACAGGCAAGCCCTACGCCGATATGCTCGGCCACCACTTCCCTGTGGAAGAATTTAATTTAACCGCATTTGTTGTCCCAAGCTTGTCGGAAACTCTGCAAGAACCGGCCCAGAAGCGGCTAATATGGGATACGATCAAACCGTTGCGCCATCATTAAGCCCGCTGATTCGACCCATGCAATTAATTCCCACCACCCTCGCCCACCTAGACGACCTAGAATCGATCGAACAATCCACCCAATTCAGTCCCTGGCCGCGGGCGGAGTTCGAACGCAGCCTAAACAGCAACCAGCGCATGGCGTGGACAGCGCTGGCAGCAGAACGGGTGATTGGTTTTGCGGTGTACAACATAATTGGCAGCGAAGCAGAATTATTGACGATTAGTATCGCCCCGGATTGCCAAGGCCGCGGTCTCGGCCGGCAACTGTTGCAACAAACCTTAGCGCACCTTGAGTGTGATTCGGTATTTTTGGAAGTGCGCGAATCCAACACGTCCGCGCGCGGCTTGTACGAGAGCCTGGGGTTTAATGAAATTGGCCACCGAGCCCGGTATTACCCCGCCGCCAACGGCCGCGAAGACGCCGTTATTTACGCCCTTGATCTCAAGTTACAGGCATTAATTGAGCCGTTTTTCGCCGACCTTTAATTGAAATCAAAGCGGATAAAACTAATAACATTTTTTTTGAATTAACCATTGAAATTTAGTGTCGTCGCTCTTAATTTAATAAGTGAACTCAGCAAAAAACAACGATGAACGAAGGAGGCTCTGCACTATGCAAGTCAATGTATCCTGTCAACACGCTGACCTCACCCCCGCCATGAAAGAAAAACTCAACGACAAACTGCAAAAAGTTGCCCGCCACTATCCCGAGCTGGAACAGGTGTCTGTGTGGTTTACGGTGGAACCCAAAGAACAAAGTGTGGAAATCGTAACCCAATACCACAAAACAACCATTGCGGTGAACGCTAAAAATCACAATTTATACGCAGCCATTGCCAATGCCGCGAAAAAATTAGAGGCGGCGCTGGCTCACCGCGACGGGGTACTAAAAGCGCAGAGCCGAGCCAAACCCGATCCGGAATTATTGCAAAGTGCTTAATTAATGTTTTAGAAACCTCTGAGTGCATCAGAGGTTTCTTTAATTATTCGATGTATTTACAATTAAATTTAATATACGAATTACACTAATTAAAAAATAAAACGACCAATCTGGAAATCTGGAAATCAGAAAAACAAAAAAAGCAGGCGTTATGCCTGCTTTTTACCGCTTATTTAAAAGCTAATTAAATTATCCGACGTGCAATCCGCACTCGCGATTTTTTAACACTTTAGTCGGGTCGTAATAGTCTTCCTCGTTGGGCAGACCTTTTTCGTACAGATATTCTTCCATGTCGAGCTCGCTCCAATAAAACACGGGCGCGACTTTCACAATGCCGGTTTTGCCATCCACAGTAACCACATCTAAGGAATCGCGAAACGGCGTTTGCTCTTTGCGAATAGCGGTTAACCACATCTGAGGTTGATGCGTAGCCATGGCACGGTTAAACGGCTCCAGTTTTACCTCTTCGGTAAAGACATTGTGCGCTTGCTCATCGCTGATATCCGGTATGCCGCCCAACACCGCCGCACGACGCTTAGCGGTTACACGCGGCGTAAAGTAATCCACTTTAAGATCGAGTTTGCGCGTCAGCTCATCGGCAAAGCGGTAGGTGGCATCGGTGTTGTAGCCGTGATCCACACACACCACCGGCATACCCGGCGCTTGCTCGTAGACCATGTTCAGCAAAACGGCTTCGAATGGTCCAAAATTGGTGGTAACAATGGTTTTTTGATCCAGCGACAAGGCCCAGCGTATGATTTCATCCGGGTGAGCATCGCGAAGCTTCGCGTTGACTTGATCCAAATCGATGTCGATCATGTTGTTTATCTCCGGTAACTCTGGACCAAACACTGATCAAATACAGAATAAGGCCCACTGACATAAGTGCTTTTTTGCGTTCATCAAGGCGCGCTAGTCTAGCACTTAAGCCCCAGCGAGAGTAGTTAAGCCATTCTCCAGAGGGCGGGATTATTAGATTTTTTCATTCATCCATACTGCCTAATAGTTATGAAAAACCGCTATGAAAAACGTTTTACTTGTAGCACACGCACCATCGCCTAATACCCAACACATGGCCGAAGCGGTTATGGCCGGGCTGCAACACCCGGATCTGGAAGACATTCAAGCCAAATGGCTGAAACCGCTGGAAGCCGAGAGCGACGACGTTATTAACTGCGACGGCATTATCCTCGGTACTACGGAAAACCTGGGTTATATGTCTGGTGCGCTAAAGGATTTTTTCGATCGCACCTATTACCCCTGCCTGGAAGTTTGCCAAGGCAAACCGCTGGCGTTTTATATTCGCGCGGGCCAAGACGGCACCGGCACCTTGCGGGCCATCAACAGCATTACCACGGGCTTAAAATGGCGCCAAGCCATCGAGCCACTCACCTGTCGCGGCAGCTGGCAGGATAGCTTTTTGGAGCAGTGCGAAGAATTGGGCACCACCTTTGGCGCCGGCATTGAGGCGGGCGTTTTTTGACGGGCACTCCACTCGCCCCAAAGCCGCTGTGTATCGCTCATCGCGGCGGCCCAGGCGATGATCCTAAGCTCGAAAACACCCTGGCGGCGATTGATCTGAGCGCAAGCTTAGGCGTGGCTGCCATTGAGATTGATGTGTGGCTCATCGAAGGCGAGCTTATTGCGTTTCACGATCGGCGCTTGGGTCGCTGCATTGCCGGTAGCGAATTAATTCACCATTTACCCTTGGCCGAGCTTTACCGCCGGGCAAAAAACGCCGGCATCACGCTCGCCACACTCGGCGAAATTATTGACTGCATTGGCGGCCGAGCACAATTAAACATAGAAATAAAAGGCCCGAATTGGCCGCGCACACCGTTTGCCAAATTATTGAGCAACACGTGAACGCCGGCGTTCGCCAATTTGATGATTTTGCCGTTTCAAGCTTTGATCACCCACAAATATTAACGTGCTTAAAGCGTTTGCCCGAGGTTAAACGAGGATTGCTGTGGTGCGGTATACCGCTGGATATTGCAACCCCGAGCCACGCGGTAAAAGCTTCTTTTGTGGGCTTGAGTTTGGATTTTATTAATTCATCGATCATCAACCACTGCCAAGCGCGAGGTTTGCAAACATGGGTTTATACAGCCAATGCGCTGGAGGATTTTAAGCTTTTACAGGAATGGGGCGTGGACGGAATTTTTACGGATTATCCGAAGCGGCTGTTGGATTTCTAGCGCAATAAAAATCGAAAACACAGTGTAAGACACCCACTTAAAACGCCGCTGAATCGATCATTTATTGCGTCATATCGCCCGTGGTTACCGGCTGGGACAACAACGCCACCTCGATGGCCGATAACAATTCTGGCAAACTTTCGTACTCGGCCTGATCTTCGCCCACACACAACAGCGCACGTGTTTCAGCAAACTCCATGTCCTCATTGCCGGGCTCTTCTAGCACCGCGTAGCAGTGCACGCGATTGATGAATTGATCCACGACCTGACGACGCCACTGACTGGCGTTCTCTCCGGTGAGCATGACTTGAATGGGGTGATTCAATTCTTCCAGCGCTTGCAGCAGGCTATCGTGCAAATCCGGCTGCGCCTCAACCGAGGGCCAGAGTGCAGAAATAATACGCTCAGATACCTGAGTGTATTTTTCTTCCGAGGATAAATGACCCAGGCGCGCAAACGCACGAGCGGCCACACCATTGCCCGATGGCGTGACCCGATCGTAAATGGGCTTGGCGCGGTGAATCAAAAGCTCGTGCTCGTGGCTGGTAAAATACATGCCGCCAGAATGGGAATCGTCGAACAGCTCGATAATTAGATCGGCGATTTCCACCAGAAGCTTAAAGTCTTGGTCTCGCCATTGCACTTCTAAGCATTCCAGCAGGGCATCCATTAGAAAGGCGTAATCGTCTAAAAAGCCCAAAACTTTGGTTTGGCCGTCTCGCCACGTCGCATACAAGCGGCCATCGCGCCAGAGGTTGTGGGAGATAAAATCCACGCAGCGCAAAGCCGCACTGGCCAGCAGAGGATCATCCAATAAGCGCCCGGCAATGGCCAAGCCACGTGCGGCCAAAGCATTGCTGGATGCCAATACTTTGTCGTCGTGCTCTGGTTGCAGACGCTTTTTACGCGCTGCACCCAGTTTGGAGATCGCGGTGCGATAGGCCTTGTGCACTTCCACTTCGGCAACACCCAGTTGATCGACCACCTCAGCCACCCGGCCGACGACCTGCAAATGCCACAAGCCAAAAAAGTTGGGCATGCCTTCCCAGCGGCAGAGAATTTTCATAACCGCGTATTCGCGCTCGCTGAGGATGCTTTTTAACTCTTCTTTCTGCCAGCAGTAATAAGCGCCCTCCCCCCAAGCAGTATCGGAATCGAGGGAACTGTAAAAACCGCCCTCGCCGTTGGACATTTCTGTGTTCATCCACTGAGCAATGCCGCGCGCGGTTTTGGCAAATAAGCTGGAGTTTAACGCCTTGGAGGCTTCGGCGTAGATGGCCAACAAGCTGGCGTTGTCGTAGAGCATTTTTTCGAAATGCGGAATGGACCACTGATTATCGGTGGAGTAGCGGAAAAACCCGCCCGAAACAATATCGCGAATACCGCCACGAGCCATCATCATTAAGGTTAAGTGCAAATGTTGTCGAGCGCGTGTTGCCAGGCCTGTGGCTTCGCGGCTGGCGACTAACAAGCGCTGCAATTGGAAAGGCAGTGCAAATTTGGGAGCGGAGCCAAAACCACCGTACTGGCGATCGGCAATAGCGAGCAGGCCTTTTACCGCATCGCGCAGTGGCCCTAGGTGCACCGAGCTAAGCTCTTTAGGTGTGGCCAGCGGCAAATCCAACTGCTCGAAGCCCAGGCGCACCTGATCGATCATGCCCTCAAACTGCTCCCGATCACCGTGGAAGAAATTGAGCACACGATCCATTAAATCGATAAAGCCCAATTGCACGCTGTTGGATTCGGGCGGGTAATAGGTGCCTACCACAAACGGGTATTGCGTTTGTGGACACAAAAACACCGACAGCGGCCAACCACCGGCCTGACCGCACAACAGCTGATGACCGGTTTGGTAGATGTCGTCGAGATCGGGGCGCTCTTCGCGGTCGACTTTAATACAAATAAAATTGTCGTTGAGTTCGGCAACAACTTGCGGATGGCTGAAGGTTTCGGTCGCCATAACTTTGCACCAGTGGTTGGTGCTGTAACCAATAGACAGGAATATGGGCTTGCCAGCCGTGGCCGCGGCTTCAAGCACCTCGGGACACCAGGTCTGCCAATTGACCGGGTTGTCTTTGTGCTGAAGAAGATAGGGACTCGATTCTTCAGCGAGTGAATTGGAGAGGGGGATCATACCTGCTTCCTGACCAGACGCGCGCGATTGCAATGGGATTACTGTGGATTCCATCGCACTTCCTTCATACATGACTTATTAGCAAAGCCTGAGGAAAATTTCTGCTCGCAATTTCCTTTTATGTCAACTGGTTCAAAGAATTTTGTTGTTTGTGGTTTTGACTAAATTCCATTTTTGTACCCATAACATTTATACCCCACTGTCGGGTTCATCCCAGCGCCAACTGAACCACAATGGCTGCCAGTAATCAACTACCTGGCATTAAACCACATTGCTGTAACAGAGACTGCCAATGGCGTGTGTGTTCTCGTAACAAATCCTTAAATTGAATCCAATGACTGTGACCGTTGGCCACATTCCAGCTTTGCGCCCAATATTCATCAAAAACCGCCGGCTTTTGGCCGTCGGCTGGACTGGTGAGGTATTGTATTTTGTTAACTTCTGAAATAACACTGTCACCTTGTTGGTAAATACGAGCCAAATACGGTTGCACCTGGCCAATGTAGTACTTTAAAAAAACATTGTGCATGATGTCTCCAGCGCGATTGCTTTGCCCCTTGAAACACAACGGCCTCCCCTCCAATCGGGCAGCCTGCATGGCGTTGAGCACCTCCAACTCGGCATTAACCATCAACAAAGTGGCCATTAGCTGGCCCAGCCAGTTTTCGGCACCGATAACCTGATAAGCCGACTCTAAATCATCGCCCGGAGCTATATCGGCGCTGTGCCAGCGATCCAACAACCAGCGCAAACGGGCCAAGGCATCCACCAGCTCGCCGGGCTTGGGATCATCCAAGCCAATGGGCCCGGCCGACTGAGAAAACAACTGCTGGAACTCCCGACTGGCGAAGGTGGCGTTCCAGGTAACCAACCGGCGCTCGGCGACTTTGCTATCGATGGCTGCCTGCAACTTTGCTTGCAATTGCACATAATCCGGATCCGCCAGCAGTTGCTGCAAACACTCCCGTCCGGCCACAATAAAGCGCGCCTCGTACAACCACTGCTGCGAGTGACTCATCACTCGACCAAGGCTGGAATTGCGCTCACCGATAATACGCTGCACACGGCAGGGACTGAGTTTTAAAAACTCCAGCAAATCCAATTGAGACGATGCCTGGCTAAGCGTTAACGCCCGACGCTTGGGGTAGCGAACAAAGTCGATGATTCTTGGCTCTTGTTTATCCACATCCAACACACGAGCCAAACGAGCGCGGTAATCGGCCAATAGGCTTTTTTCGGGGGAGTGGGATTCGCAGCCGAGCAGCAAAACACAACCGCTCAGCCAAACCAACAAGTGGATTTTCATTCAATACCTAACCAACAACCAATACCTGCGAATCGGGCCATTCTACAGAAATCACGCTACTGCAGTTGACTGCCTTAAGCTTTCTACAAAATTACACGCGACCTCTATATGGCTATATCGCGAATAGGTCGTTCCCTTGATGCTCAAAAGCGTTAGAGACTTTATTTGCGCAATATTTCAAGTTAAAAAATCGATTTGCGAATTGTTCCAACGGTTTTTTTACCTCGATTAAATCAGCTCTTTTTAAATAGCTGCCAAGCGGATAGTATGGACAATCTCGCCAGACTCTTTAAATACGCTCGTTTTTTCAGCTACGACGACTTCTGTATTTTACGTATAGAAGTTTCAGGGAGTTTTTATGTGGATTAATGCCTCTTGCCAGCTCAACTTCGATATAGCCGTTAGCACGCCGTTTATTTTAATGCTGCGCCCGCGCAGTGGTGCACAACAATGGGTCGCGCGCGAAGAATATCGCTTAACGCCCTACGTACCCGTCAGCGAATTTACCGATGCCTACGGCAACCTGTGCCAACGACTGGTGGCGCCTGCTGGAGAATTCACAATTTTTACCGCCGCCGAGATGATGGTCGCCGATCAGCTCGATCAATCACCGGGCGCACCGTTTATGGAAATTCAAAACCTACCCGAATCGGTATTGGCCTACCTACTGCCCAGCCGATTCTGCGAGTGCGATCGCTTTGGCGACATGGCCCTGCAAATTACGCAAGGCTGCCTGCTGGGATACGATCAGGTATCCACCATCGAAAACTGGCTGCGTCAAAATATTCAGTTCATTCCCGGCTCCAGCACCGTGCCGGTCTCAGCGATAGAAGTTAATCAAAGAGGCTCTGGCGTATGTCGCGACCTAGCCCACCTAGGCATCGCCCTCTGCCGGGCACTGAGCATTCCGGCAAGAATGGTCGTGGGCTATTTGCACGGATTACAGCCCATGGACCTGCACGCTTGGTTCGAAGCCTACGTGGGCGGGCGCTGGTACACCTTCGACGCCACACAACCCGCTTTAAACCCCGGTTACATCGCCATTGGTTACGGCCGCGATGCCGCGGATGTAGCCATTTACACGCAATTTGGGCCCGCAGTACAGCCTGTGCAGCAGATAATTCAGGTGGAATCGCACCTGTAGGACTAACAACAAAAGCCCTGATCGGCCGAGCTTATATAGTTATTTTTAGTTTAAAGGAACGAGATGCGTTATAATTTGGCGCAATATTTTATTAACAAGTTAGGGAAGACGGCAGTGCGGACAAATACATTAAAAAAGAATGTGTTTAATTTTTATAACATACTATTTTTAATGCTAACCCTTTTTTCAAGTTTAGCATCATCTGAAGTGTATCAATGGAGAGATGAAAATGGAAAATTACATTTCTCTGATAAAAATCCAGAAACACCACAGTCTGAGGTAAAAACCCTCGACATTGGTATTAAAAAATTTAGCTTACCTGAAAACGAAACAAAAATAGAGCCTAAAATTTGGAACAATGAATGGGCTTCACGTCAATTAGTAATAACCCCATCATCCCTTAACCTTAATGGAAAAATTGGAACCGCCTGGTTCGGGCCAGAATGCACCTCACCCACCGCGATACGATGGAAAAAAAATAACCGATCTATAAAGAAATGGCTGCCAACCGAACCTACCATTCGAAACACTTTGAGCAGAACATTAAGAAGCTTAAATTACTTTGTTGACACACAAAACGAACCATTTATCTTCTCAAAAAAAATAGACAACAAAAGAAAAGTCTTTGTTACTCCAAACATTATAGGTCTTAAAATTAATTTTTGCTGGAAAAATATAGAAACCGGGCTTCAGCAATATGATGTTGAGGATTACACCAACCGCCGCCTGAGTGCTGCAGATGTGGAAGTAATTATTTCTTGGAAATTACACGACATCCAAAATGAAGTCACCGCCACAATTGAAACCAATGGTTATATTTCTAGCAATTTAACACCCAACAGCAAACGCCCACACAGTATAATCGGAGCAGCAATAGAACAGTCCATGGTATCTTTATTGGCACACCCGGAAATGCAACCATTTTATTTTACTCCAAAACCTAAATTACCTCTAGAATATTCTATCTTTAACCTTCAGGGTCGAATTCTGGTAATTTCCATTGGAATAATCATGTTCCTTGTGTTACTAAAACACTTTATTGGCTGGCGATAATTATACGCTTTTCCTATCGAAAATTTTGGAAAAACTAATAGAGTTACGTAGCTTTGGCAAGAGGCGGAGGCTATATATTAACACCACGCACTGTTTGTCAGCACTTTCGATCTACACCAACGAAAACCAGACTATAACCTCCCCATCCACTATCGGCACCAGCGATAACATTATAAGTGCAGCATGGGGATGGTTATTAATAGGAAAGTTTTTCTTTGATGTTTATTTTCTTGCCAAAGTATAACCATTGCATCTGAGTAAGCTTTTACATAATCCAGCTTTATAGCGAATATACAATTTTAATAGCCGACACAACTAATTATTTACCCAAAGGCGGACCCGACTCTTGTAATGATATTTATTGATGCAATGAAACAAGTGAGAAGCATCGGGCCATGCTAATTCCTTAGAACTTATAGTCAAACATAGCTTTTAATGTAAAAGTTAATTCTAGGCCAAAAAACGACCGCGAAGATTTCAACAGAGAATTGTCTTC
>CAYFFE010000083.1:0-16249 GCA_964342265.1 uncultured Cellvibrionaceae bacterium
GGCTCTGGCTCTGGCTCTGGCTCTGGCTCTGGCTCTGGCTCTGGCTCTGGCTCTTCAGTAGTTTCCTCGTCGAGTACATCCTGTGCAAACAAGGGCTCTTGCAACTCGTTGTCGGGAGTGTATTCCGCATCCTCGGAATCCCCGTTATCATCGGCTTGCCCTTGCTCGTCAGCATTGGCTGGCAAATCGTCGGATAGGGCTCGCGCCAAGATGTCTTCGTCGTCGGGCGCACCTTCGTCGGCTGCTGCCGTTGCTTCGCCCGAGCCATCGCCCGAGTCCGAGTCTGCTCCGCCTTTGGGCTCTAAATTAAGCTCAGGATTCAGTTGATCGATGTCGGCCAATTCGCCAAGTGTTGGCAACTCTTCCAAGCTCGATAAATTAAAGTAGTCCAAAAAGTCGCGCGTGGTGGCGTAAAGCGACGGTCGCCCAGGCACATCGCGGTGCCCCACGACTTTAATCCATTCTCGCTCGGTCAGAGTTTTGATGATGTGCGAGCTTACCGCCACACCGCGAATTTCTTCAATATCGCCGCGCGTGATGGGTTGGCGATAGGCAATCAGCGCCAGGGTTTCGAGCATGGCGCGGGAATATTTTTGCGGTTTTTCTTCCCAAAGGCGGTTTACCCAGGGCGCGGTTTCCTCGCGCACCTGAAACCGCCAACCGGTGCCTACCTCTTTTAATTCAAAGCCCCGACCTTCGCAGTCGGCAGCAATGGCCTGCAAAGCAGCCGTCACATCATCTTGCGTGACGGATTCTTCCGCCAGCAGTGAGTTTTCCGAGGCCAGCAGGGAATCTTCCGAGGCGAATAACTCCGTCAGGCACTTAACGTCCAGCGGCTGGCCCGCAGCCAACAAAGCACCTTCGAGTATTTGTTTTAACTGGTTAAATTCGATGGTCATTGCATCCGAGATTTTACGTGAATGGGCCCGAACGGCTCGTTTTGTATAACTTCTACCAGTGACTCTTTAATCAGCTCCATCACGGCCAGAAAAGTCACCACCACCCCCAAGCGCCCTTCCGAGACACTGAATAAACCCACAAACGGCATAAATTGTTTGTGCGAGAGGGTCTCCAACACTTGGGCCATACGCTCGCGGGTTGATAGTTTTTCTTTTTCCACGTGGTGGCTGGTGAACATATCGGCTCGACGCAAGACTTCCGACAGCGCCAGCAGCAGCTCTTTCATTTCTACTTCAGGTTCGGGCCGCGTTAAGTTGCGATCCGGTGCCTGAGCGCGCGCTGGGTGTACATCGCGGCCCACTCGCGGCAGAGCGTCTATATCCTCTGCGGCCTGTTTAAAGCGCTCGTACTCTTGTAAACGACGAATCAGCATCGCCCGAGGATCTTCTTCCTCTTCGTCTTCAGTGGGCGCACGAGGCAGCAACATACGCGATTTAATCTCCGCCAGCATCGCCGCCATTACGAGGTATTCTGCCGCCAGTTCAAATTGTAGAGCATTCATCATTTCTACGTAGTCGATGTACTGGCGAGTAATGTCGGCCACATTAATATCCAAAATATCAATGTTTTGCCGGCGAATCAGATACAACAGCAGATCTAACGGCCCTTCGAACACCTCTAGGATAATTTCTAAGGCGTCGGGCGGAATATAAAGGTCTTTGGGAACCTGGGTAATGGCCTTGCCGGCCACAATGGCGAAGGGCATTTCCCCCTGCTCTGGGTTGTGCGCGGTGTCTTCTGTGTGTTCGGCTGATTCGGTTAATTCAACGGCGCTGGCATCCGTAGAAGTTTCGTTGTTTTCGATTGATTCGGTTTCTTCGGTCACAGGCCGCCTTGTACCTAGTTTGCTCGTTTTAACAAGGGCGATCACCAAGCCCTCTGCAGGCCCCTATTAAACGGGGCGGAAGATTATAGCGACTTCGGGAGGCTGTTCATAGAAGCGAACAAGGCCATCTAATCAATCTTTGCTCTGCTTTTTATTTTATTCCGCCCAATCAAACCCTGATATGTCGCCCAAGCCTTTGCGCATCAGTTTGGGTTCACCCTCGGTAAAATCAATCACTGTGGTGGCCTCCAACCCACAGTAGCCGCCATCGATTACCAATTCCAGTTGGTGTTCGAGCAGATCGCGGATTTCGTAGGGATCGGTGAGCGGTAATTCGTCGTTGGGCAATATTAGAGTGCTGCTCATGAGCGGCTCGCCCAGCTCTTCCATCAACGCCAAGGCAATGGGGTTATCCGGTACGCGCATGCCAATGGTTTTTTTCTTAGGGTGCATCAGCCGGCGCGGCACTTCCGAGGTGGCGGGTAAGATAAACGTGTAAGGACCGGGAGTGTGCGCCTTAATGGCGCGAAATACTTGATTATCCACCTTGGCGTAGGTGGCCAATTCAGACAAATCGCGGCACATCAGTGTAAAGTTGTGATCTTTGCCCAGTTGACGAATCATGCGAATGCGATCAAGCGCCATTTTATCGCCCAAATGGCAACCCAATGCGTAGGCCGAATCGGTGGGATAAACCACTAAGCCACCGCGCTGAATAATCTCTACGGCTTGGCGGATTAATCGAATTTGGGGGGTTTCTGGATGGATTTGAAAAAACTGAGACACCTAAATTCCTTTATTTTTGCAAGTTTTGCGAGCAAATTGTGAGTGCGATCTGAGCGCGTCTATCGTTAGCGACTTCCGTTAGCAACTTCTGCAGCCGACAACTTAACAATCGAGTTCTACGACCAAACCTGCCAAACAGGATTGGCCGCCGGTGGTAACGTGCCGGTTTTGCCCAGCGCCTGCCAAGGCATGTCTGGGCCATGAAAATCACTGCCAATAGACGCCAATAGCCCTAAATCGTTGCTGATTGCCACTAAATCTCGCGTATCTTGTGCCGTTTGATCGCTGCCGCTGATCACTTCCACAGCGATGCCACCACAGGCTTTAAAATCGTTGAGCAGAGCAATGCGCTTGGTGCGTGTGAGATCGTATTTTAACGGATGAGCCATAACGGCTGCACCACCGCTGGCGTGAATCCATTGCACAACTTCGTCCATTTCCGGCCATTGATGTTTCACATCGCCGGCTTTACCGGCTCCCAAATAACGCTTAAACGCTTGGTTAAAGTTCTTAACTGCGCCCATCTCCAGCAAATAGGCGGCAAAATGTGGTCTTCCCACCAAACCACCGTTAGCGTGCCGTTTTGCCCCCTCTAAAGCGTTGGCAATGCCTAACTTTTGCAGCTTGTCGGCTATTTGCTCACTGCGAGACTGCCGAACCGAGGCCATTTTAGCCATGGCTTGGGTGATTACCGGGTGATGTTCATCAAAGCCCAGCCCGACAATATGCACACCTCGATTGCGCCATTGACTGGAAAATTCCACACCGGTGATCAGCGTCATACCAACCCGCTCGGCGGTCTGTCGGGCGCTGGCAATGCCCGTTACTGTGTCGTGATCGGTTAATGCAAAATGCGTAACGCCCGCGTTGTTAGCGGCTGTAACTAACTCCTCTGGGCTCAACGCACCGTCGGAGCAGGTAGAATGGCTGTGTAGATCAAACAGTTCGGGCAAAGTGTCGTCCTAATGGTTTGGAATAAATCACAGGCTTTAGGCCTCAATGAACTTTATCGCCACTTATGGGTTTAAGAGATCCGAGTTGGTTTAAGAGGCCCGAGCCTCGCTGGTTTAAGTGGCCTAAGTCTGGTTTAAGCGGGCGAAGTCGGCCACGAATTGAGTGATGTTTCTTTGAAAGCACCACGGCACGCGGTAAACTTGGCCGCGTTTAGATTACCATAGACCCAAGGCCCGGGCTGAACCCGGCCAGTTTACGACAAACGCGCAAATTTGCACCCGCTTGTAGTCGTATAACAAGCTTTAAATAAACGATTAACCAAAAGCCCCTCAGGTATGACCGAAGCAACCCCAGAGGCCAACGCGCCTAAAAAAGAAAACCTGTTTGTCAATCTCATTGTTAACATTGTTATACCCACGCTTATTCTCACCAAGCTGAGCAGTGATGAATATCTGGGGCCAACGCTGTCGTTGATTATCGCGCTGGCCTTCCCTCTTGGATATGGCCTGTGGGATTATCAACAACGTCGCAAATGGAACCTGTTTTCCATATTAGGCTTGATCAGTGTTCTCCTAACCGGCGGTATTAGTTTGCTGCAGTTAGACGCCAAATACATCGCCATTAAAGAAGCGGCGATCCCGGGAATCTTGGCCGTTGCCACAATCATTTCGATGTACACGCCCTTCCCCCTGGTTAAGTCCATTTTGCTCAACGAGAGTGTGCTGCGATTGGAGAAAATCAATCAGGCACTGGCCGAGCACAACAATCAAGCGCAATTCGACAAAACACTGATGAACGCCTCTTATTTGGTGGCGTTGTCGTTTGTGGTGTCTTCGGTTTTAAATTACGTTTTAGCCAAGTGGATTGTGGTGAGTGAACCGGGCTCGGTGGAATACACCCAAGAGTTGGGTAAATTAACGGCTTGGAGCTATCCCGTCATTGTGGTTCCAGCCATGTTGATTTTAATTGGAGCCATGTTTTATCTGTTCCGAAGTATTACCAAACTCACCAAACTTGAGCTGGAAGACATACTGGTTCAACAATAATTGGCTAAGGCACTCCTTGCCTCCATAAAAGGCACTAAGAAAAATTAAGGATCACACCATGTGGTACAGCATTATTGGTACCGATAACCCCAACTCGCTAAACGGCCGATTAGCGGCACGACCAGAACACTTGGCAAGATTGCAATTACTGCAAGAACAGGGTCGTTTACTGGTGGCGGGTCCAAGTCCCGCAATCGACTCACCCGATCCCGGCGAGGCGGGTTTTACCGGCAGCATAATTATCGCCGAATTTGCCTCATTAGCCGAAGCTCAAACCTGGGCCGAGGCCGATCCCTACCTAAAAACCGGCGTTTACCAATCGGTAAGCGTTAAGCCGTTTAAAAAAGTGCTACCCTAACCACAAGCTATAGGAACTGCTGTTTAACACAGAGATGAGTTAATCGGAGCTTCCTATAGTAACAACGGTAGTTAACGGTCCCGATATGGGAAATAATAACGACAAGACAGTAAAAACAGGTCTCACAAAGTGATTAAAAAATTGATGGCCACAGTGGCTTTGTTGCTGATAACGGCCACGTACCTCTCCCCAATCTCAGCAGAAACAGGCTATATATCCGACGTATTGTACGTGCCACTGCGCTCGGGCAAAGGCAACCAATTTAGAATTATCGACAGCGCAATAAAATCCGGCACGCGATTGGAAATTTTAGAGCGCGACGACGAATGGGTAAAAGCACGCATCCCCAATGGCAAAGAAGGTTTTATTCGGGCCCAATACATAATCGGTGAACCCACAGCCAAACTGCAATTACAAGCGGCAGAATCCGAGCTTGCCAACCTCTCACAACAACTGCAGTCGGTTAAAAAACAGTTTGAGCAATCCCAAACGGAAAACAATCAACTGAAATCTTCGCTCAGCGATACAGAAACGCAGTTAACATCCACCAGTGGAGAGTTGGACGAAATTAAACGGCTGTCGGCCGATGCGCTGGACTTAAACGAGCGTCATCAACAATTATTGAATGCCCATCAACTGTTACAACACGAAATTGATGTGCTTAAAGCGGAAAACAGCCGCTACAAAAACGATAATCGACAAAAATGGTTTTTCTATGGTGCTGGCGCCGTTTTATTGGGCGTAATTATCGCCCTAATCGTACCGGTATTCACCCCCACCAAACGAAAAACAGAATGGCTAAATTAGGAGGATTTGTGGCCCATTTAATAACCCGAGGATTTTTACAAATAAAATACTGCCTGTTGGCGGTGAGCCTTATGGCTGCCGCCCAGAGTTGGGCTGAGTTAAAACAGGAAAAGGTCGCAATGGAAACCGATTTCGGCACCATTGTCATCGCGCTCTACCCCGAAAAAGCGCCGGCCACCGCCCAAAACTTTTTAGACTACGTCGATAGCCACTATTATGACGGTACAGTTTTTCATCGTGTCGTTCCTAATTTTGTTGTGCAGGGCGGCGGTTTTCGCTTTGATTACACCAAAAAAGAAACCCGAGACCCTGTAGTTAACGAATCCGACAACGGTTTAAGAAATGCCAAAGGCACTATTGCCATGGCACGCACGCCCCACCCCGATAGCGCTACCTCGCAGTTTTATTTTAATTTGCGCAACAACTTTAGTCTTGATCCGCGCAATGGCAATCCTGGTTACACAGTGTTTGGCGAAGTGATCGAAGGTTTTTCTGTGTTAGAGGAAATTGCTCGACAACCCCAGGGCAAAAACCGACGCTTTCCCAACGCGCCCGATACCGCCATTCGTATCATTAAAGCCGAGCGCATAAAAGTTAAAGCCGCAAAAGCCGAAGAAAACTCCACTAAAGAGCCGGTAGCCGAACAAACTAATTCCAACACCGACGAATCGTAAAACAGAGGTTAATGAACATGGCGTTTGCCCTGAGTGTTAATTTAAACAAAATTGCACTATTGAGAAATTCCCGCGAGGGTAATTTTCCCAGTGTGGAACACCATGCTCAAATTTGTTTAGACGCCGGGGCTAACGGCATTACTGTGCACCCACGCCCCGATCAACGTCACATTCGTCCATCAGATTGCACTCAACTGCGGTTGCTCACCAAACCGTTGGAAAATATTGAATTTAATATTGAAGGCAACCCGTTTGAGCAAGCAGTAGGCAGCTACCCGGGATTTTTAGAAATTATTAAATCCAACCTACCCGATCAGGCCACTTTGGTGCCCGATGCCAGCGGTCAACTCACCTCCGATCACGGCTTCGACTTACAAAAAAGCGGTGATCAACTGGCACCGATCATTGAGCAGATGCAACAACTGGGCGTTCGGGTTAGTTTATTTATGGATCCAGACATCGAGCAAATATCTCTGGCCAGCCAACTGGGCGCCGATCGCATCGAGCTGTACACCGGGCCATTTGCCAAAGCCTACAGCGAAGGCGACGGTCTAACGGTTTTTCAAGCACACGCCGCCGCTGCCGAGTACGCGCAAAATTTGGGTTTGGGAATTAACGCCGGCCACGATTTAAACCTGGATAACCTCTCGCTTTATCGGCATCTACCGGGCTTGCTCGAAGTCTCCATCGGCCACGCGCTTACCGTCGATGCGTTAAGCATGGGCATGACAGAGGCCGTAAAACGTTACGCGGCGCTGTGCGAATTTCCGTAAAAACAAGCGCCTATCAATAAATGACGAAAGACGATAAAGACTCAAGCGAATATTTACAGCGCAAAGCGTTTTTTCGACGATTGCTCACAGTTTACGGGCGCAAACCCGTGTTGGAAGCTCTGCAAACACCCGGTGTAAAACCCTACCGTTTACACCTTGCTGACAGCAACAAACCCGCCGATTTACTCAATCAAATTACCGAACTAGCCCAACAACATAACGCTGAATTGGTTTATCACTCGCGCCAAGAACTCGCGCGAATATCCAAAAATTCCAAGCAAGATCAAGGCGTTTGTGTGGATTTGCACTGCCCTAAATTTCAAGATGCCGACGATTTTTTAACCGAAAACAAACAACGCCCTTTCGAATTATTGGCATTGGATGGCATTACCAATCCGCAAAACTTAGGCATGATCATTCGCTCGGCCACAGCGGGATTTATCGACGGAATATTATTGCCCGAAAAAGGCGGTGCGCAGATTGATCCGCTGGTTATTAAGGCCAGTGCAGGCTCGGTATTTAAAGCGACTATTTTACGCTGCCCCTCTTTACCCCAAACCTTGCGTGCCTACCAAACCGCAGGAGCCTGTATTTATCGCTTGGCCGGCGATGGACAATCGCTGAACGCGGACCTGGAATTATCCGAACAACGAATATGGGTTTTGGGCAACGAAACAAACGGAGTGAGTCGAGAAGTGTCTAGCCTTGCCGATAAATCATTGGCCATACCGATGAATAACGGCGTGGAATCTTTAAATGTGGCCGTTACTGCCGCTTTGTTGTGTTTTCGTAGGCTATTTGTTTAATAACATTTCCAACGACCGCACAACATCAGCCACTCACCCCTTCCTCAAGCTCTTCGTTGGTTTTTAATAATTCCAAAAACTCACTGGCTCTTACGGGCCGGCTAAAGAAATAACCTTGATATTCGTCGCAACCAAATTCGCGAATTAAATCCAATTGTTCTTGTTCTTCTACACCTTCGGCAACAACTTTCAGTCCCAATAGGCGCGCCATACTGGCCATGGATTCCACCAAAACTTTATCACTGCGGTCGACGCGAATATCACGTACGAAACTTTGATCAATTTTTAATGTGGAAACCGGTAAACGTTTTAAATAACTGATGGACGAATACCCCGTACCGAAATCGTCGAGCGAGAAACTAATTCCAAAATCGCAGAGGTCCTGCATGGTTTTGGCCGTATCGGCGATGTTACCAATAACCAAGCTCTCGGTAATTTCGATATCCAGCCAGGCGGGATTTATCGCAAAGCTGTTTACTGTATTTTTTATTTCTTCCACAAACTCCACCCGCCTAAACTGCCGCGGACTGATGTTAATGCTTAATTGCATTCCGCTACGCCACACACCCAGCTCTTGCCATTCTTGTAATTTGCGGCAGGCCTCTTCCAAAATCCAGTGGCCCACATCCACTATTAATCCGGAGCTTTCTAGCGACGAAATAAATAAACCCGGGCTGACCATGCCTTTTTCGGGGTGATTCCAACGCAGTAATGCCTCTGCGCCGGTGAGTCGGCCGGTGTCCACATCCACTTTTGCTTGATATACCAACTCAAATTGCTGCTCCTCCACCGCGCGGTGTAATTCACCTTCGAGTAATAATTGGCTTTTTACTTGATCGGCCATGGTTTCGTTAAAGAAGGCGATGGAATTGCGCCCGGCTTCTTTTACTCGGTACATAGCCGTATCGGCATAGCGCAATAACTCGTGTACGTTCAAACCTTCCTCGGGGAACATCACTGCACCGATACTGCATGTTACGCGCAACTCAAGATTGTCGTGTATGACCGGCTCATTGAGGCAAGCTCGAATTTTTTCGCCCACTTCCGTGGCTTTGTGCACGGCTTTACTCAGTTCACTGTCTAAAATGGTGAGCACCAACACAAATTCGTCGCCGCCGAG
The DNA here is from genome assembly GCA_964342265.1 of uncultured Cellvibrionaceae bacterium. Classification (GTDB taxonomy): domain Bacteria; phylum Pseudomonadota; class Gammaproteobacteria; order Pseudomonadales; family Cellvibrionaceae; genus Halioxenophilus. The sequence continues at coordinate 9,111 of CAYFFE010000083.1, forward strand.
TCGGGCTACTAAATCCTCATCGCGCACGGTATCTTGCAGGCGAGCGGCCACTTCCATTAATACAACATCGCCCACAGGATGACCCAGGGAATCGTTAATGTTTTTAAATTGATCTAAATCGATAAACAACACCGCACCGTAATAGCGGTGGCGTTTTGCGCGATGCAGTTCGTTTTCTAATCGCTCGACTAACTGCATTCGATTGGGCAAGCGGGTCAGCGAATCGTGATAGGCCATAAAGGCGATGTCGGCCTCGGACTTTTTACGGTCGCTGATGTCGGTGGACACCACCAACACAACCTGCTCATCGTGAAATTGCAACAGGGTATAGTGGCTCTGCCAATACAAAGCGTTGTTGTTTTCATCGAACCAACGCTCCTCAGCCACAAAAAAATCTTTTTGCGTTTCAAATACTTTTTGATCCCGAGACAGAACTTCATCAATCTTGGTGAGATTGTGACCGGCAACGGCGTTAAATTTTACGTAGCGTAACTGCTCCGGTTTTAAACCAAATACCGATGCCCAGGCCTTGTTAACAAACACCAAATAGCCGTCTTTGTTGCGCGCGGCGACAAATACCGGCAAACGATCGATTAACTGGCGCAAATGCTCTTCGCTTTTTCGCAACGCCACTTCGACAGAACGCTGGGAATCCAACGCAACCTCCACCGATTCCAGCAGTCGGTTACCGTTTTCGATCAGTCGAGACATTTCGTCTTTACGACTAGCTAATTGTGAAAATCGCCGAGAACCCGGTTTGTAAAAGTTGATGGATTCCATTTCTTTGGCTAGGCGCAAAATGGGCCGAGTAAAGTAGGAATAGAAGATAAAACAGAGTAACCCCACCAACACAAAGTTGCGGAACATATCCGAAGCAAGGTAGGTGAGCGAACGCTCATAGAGGGCGTCGTAAACAAACGCCAAGTCCACCGTGTAACTCACATGGCCTGCAACGTAGCCGTCGTATTCATCCAATACCAGGTCGGCCTCGTAAACATGATAGCGCTCACCTAATATTTTAGAGATAGCAAAATGCTCGGCCTGTTCGATGGCGGGGTTTTCGGCGCGGGCAAGGATATTGCCAATTTCATCGACTACCTGGGCAGATTTTACAAAGTTGTACTGCAGCAAACCGGCCACGACCTCGGCGGCCAAATCGGTATCCAAGGTGTGTACGGCTCGTGTGGCTGTAGGCGAAACCAACTCAATAATGTGCTGGTTAGTGTTCTCTAGCTCAGTTTTTTGCCGTTGAAAATCCCAATAAATCTGAACACTACCCAACAACAGGCCCAGGCCGAACGTTACCGCTAAGCCAACCAGCGCGAGACGATGTGTGATTCCAAGAAAAATAGCAATACCACTCCGCAGTTAGCGATCAAACATTTTAAGGACTAATAATTTTTTAATTATCAATCCATTATAGTTGATCCCTATAGAAATTAAGGTGCCAGCGACAGATTTCTGACCGCAGGCAGCGCATTTTGCCAAACAACGGCCAATAGGATGCTGGAACAGGGTTTAATCTGCTCACAATTTGAGTGATTGATGGGGAAACGTTTTAAGGCTCGCTAGGGCCTGTTGATACTAATATCGTTTATTTATTAGCCCTAGCACAATTAGCCCCAAACACAATCAGAATCGCAGTCGAATGATTGAGCAACTTGGCTCAATATTAAACCACGTAGTTTCCTTCAGTGATCATTCCCTAAAGCTGCAACACATCGATTAAGCCATCCGGTGTTGCATTCGAATCGCCCGCATCCTGCGGCGGATAAACAGAAACTCCCTGCTCGCCACTGCGATCGGCTTTAAGATTTACAAAATCGTAAAGACTTAAATCGGCCAATTGCGAAGGCGACACCCGCTGTATGGCGCCGAATATTGTCTCTGTGCGGCCCGGATGGCTTTTCTCCCAGGTGGCCAACATGGCTTTAATGGCTTGACGTTGTAAATTTTCTTGAGACCCGCACAAATTGCAGGGAATTATGGGAAATTCTCTGAGTTCCGCCCACTGCTGTAAATCGTGCTCTCGACAGTAACTTAGAGGTCGGATCACCACATTGCGGCCGTCATCGGCCAGTAATTTGGGCGGCATGGCTTTTAATCGGCCGCTGTGAAACATATTTAAAAACAGCGTTTCGACGATGTCGTCTTTGTGATGGCCCAGCGCAATTTTGGTCGCGCCAATATCCTCGGCAAAACCGTAGAGCGTGCCGCGACGCAGGCGCGAACAGAGCCCACACGTGGTTTTACCCTCGGGAATTACACGCTTTACCACACTGTAGGTATCGCGCTCGATGATGTGATAGGGAATTCCCAACTGTTGTAAATATTCGGGCAGCACATGCTCGGGAAAGCCGGGCTGTTTTTGGTCCATATTCACCGCCACCAATTCAAAATCAATGGGTGCGGTTTTTTGCAAAGCCATGAGGATATCGAGCATGGCGTAGGAGTCTTTTCCGCCGGAAAGACACACCATGACTTTATCGCCCTGTTCAATCATGTTGAAGTCGGCAATGGCCTGCCCAACTTGGCGACGCAAACGCTTCTGCAGCTTGTTAAATTCCAGTTTTTCTTTGCGAATATTAGGAGCAGACATATTAGAACCAGGCACAAAGCCATGCGCACTTGCTTGAACAAAAGGCCATTGCGGAACCTCAGCAACAACCGGCGATTAGGGCCGGTATTGTAGCGGCTATTACTTGAGCCGCAAGTTTACGCTTATTCGCATAACATTATAGAAGGTGTGTGGCCTATGAAGGTGGTCTGCGACGGTAGCCTATAAACGTGGGTAAAATAGATAGAATACTGCCCGGTTTTATGAACCGCACGAGTCGGTTACCATGAGCGCGTTTTTTCTGCGAGCGTTAATTATGTCAGTCGATGCCAAGAACACCCCCAATGACTGGGTCAACCGAGATCGCCAATGCATTTGGCACCCCTACTCTTCAGTACTTAGCGAAACCCCACTGTACGCGGTCGACCGAGCTGAAGGCGTGCGCCTGTTCCTTAAAGACGGCCGAGTTTTAATCGATGGCATGTCATCTTGGTGGTCGGTAATTCACGGTTACAATCACCCAGAAATGAACCAGGCCTTACACCAGCAAGTGGATAACCTTGCCCACGTGATGTTTGGTGGCTTAACTCACGAACCCGCCATAAAACTCGCCGAAACCTTGGTACAAATGACGCCCGAGGGTTTAAACCGGGTATTTTTTAGCGACAGCGGTTCGGTGGCGGTAGAAGTAGCCATTAAAATGGCGTTGCAGTATTGGCAATCTAAGGGCCAAGCGCAAAAACACCGTTTGATGTCGCTGCGCCGTGGCTATCATGGCGACACCTTCGCGGCTATGTCGGTGTGCGACCCCGATACCGGTATGCACCATCTGTTCAGCCATACATTAGTTCAACAGGTATTTACCGAATCGCCGCGCTGCGGTTATCACCAGACGTGGTCGGATACTTTTATCGCCGATTTTAAACAACAACTTGAAGCCAACCACGAACAACTGGCCGCGGTTATTTTAGAGCCCATTGTTCAGGGTACCGGCGGCATGAATTTTTACTCGCCCGAATTTTTAAAGGCGGCCTACGCACTGTGTAAAGAATACAATGTGTTGCTAATCGCCGACGAAATCGCCACAGGCTTTGGCCGCACAGGCGAATTATTTTCCTGCAATCACAGTGGTATTTCGCCGGACATTATGTGCTTGGGTAAATCGCTCACCGGCGGTTACATGACTCTCGCCGCGACTCTGTGCAACGACGAAGTAGCGCGCGGTATTTGCGAGGGCGAAGCTTCGGTATTTATGCACGGCCCCACATTTATGGCCAACCCCATGGCCTGCTCCGTCGCTTTAAAAAGCTGCCAATTGCTTGAAGCCACGCCCTGGCAAGCGCGCGTGCAAACCATCGCTCAAGCCATGAAGGAGTACCTCGCGCCCTGCCGAGATTTTAATCACGTAAACGATGTGCGTGTATTGGGAGCGATCGGTGTGGTGGAGTTAAAAGAGCCAGTATCCTTGGCCGATGTGCAGGATTTATTTGTGCAGGCAGGCGTTTGGATACGCCCGTTTGGCAAACTGGTTTATATCATGCCGCCCTTTATTATCGAGCCAGACGATTTAAAATTTTTGTGTAATGCTTTGGTTTCGGTAGTATCTAAAATTCGTGGATAAATTTCTGTGTTAATCTTTGACGTACTCAACCCCAAGCGGGGTTGATTCTTACAGCCTAGAAATATCCAACCGTAACGCCCTACCATGGGAATGTATTTCAGCCTTATTCCAGATGATTGTTTGCTCTGGATCAACGTAGCAGCTTTGCGAGAATGTCCATAAATAGGGGTTGTCGAGTTCGTTGACTTCGCTGGTTTCTGTATCTAACAGCAAAATTTCTACCGAGACTTTAACCTTTTCGTTGCCTTCTACCCGTTCCATATGAATACAAGCTTCGTGATCGTATTCGGCCAAAGAAATATCCGAGGCGTTGGAAGTGTGCAGTTGGGTTAGTTTTACGGTTTCCAGCAGTGTTTTTACCAAGCGATAAACCAATAAAATGGGTAGTTGGTGGTCGCCTTCAAAACTGGTTACCTGCTGATCCAATTCAAACATGCCTGGCGCACCCCACAAATTGGCGGGTACCAGTCTAAGCTGCAATTGCCGGGGTTGGGAGCCGAGCTGCATGGATAAATGCGGATTGATGACCATGGGCAAGTAACGTTTGCTCATTTCATCGACTTTGTTGTCTCGCTCCTGCATTATCAGCGGAGCCAATGCCGTGTTGATTTCCAACAACGTAATATCGTCTTTTTGTTCGCACCCCATTTTAAAGGTATCCAGGCTCGATAACACCGAATGAATGAGCGAAGCCTGTTTGCCAATTACTGCACTGTTTAAACGTCGCTCGCCAAACATTTCTCCAAACGGGTTTTGGGCTTCGATAACGCCATCGGTGTAGGCAAATAAACGCACTTTTTCGAGTAACGATTTTTCCTGCACGCCGCTGTCAAACTCTTGCTCGGGTAAAATACCCAAGGGCATGTGTTGGGATCGAATTACATCGTTGGACTGGCCTTTCTCATCAACGATTAATATATCGTGCATGCCTCCGCACCAAATTTTAATGCGATTCATCGTGGGCGAAAGTTCCATAATGGCTGCACAACAAAACATATGGTAGGGCAACACTTTATTAAGCTTGCGATTAGCCTCGGCGGCGATTTCTCCAACCGTGGCGTACTTGGCGGCCATGGCGTAAAACAAATCCGCCACCGGCATGCAACCAATGGCTGCGGGTAAACCGTGGCCGGTAAAATCGCCAATAAAAATATAAGTAGAACCGGTTTCAGTTCGATACGCCAAATACAAATCGCCATTAAACATCGACATAGGTGATAAATGCACATCAATCGATGGGCACTGCACCATTCTCGGTTTAATCACATTATTAAAAACGTGCTCTACCACTTGCAGTTCTGAGGCAAGATTCTTTTTGTAGCGAGCCAGTTCTTTGTTATTTTGTTTTAGGTCGTTATGCAGTGAGCACAATCGTAAATGCGCCCTCAAACGACTCAACAATACAGCGGGGATAATTGGTCGGCGAATAAAGTCGTCACCGCCTGCGGAATAACAGGCCTCCAGTAGATCCGACTCAGCCGCCGAGGTCACAAAAATTACCGGCAAATGACCGAGCCCCGGTAATGTTTTGATTTGTCGTGTGGTCTCCAAGCCATCCATTCCCGGCATTACCACGTCCATTAACACCATGTTAATGCCTGCGGTTTTGCTCAGAATTTTCAAAGCCTCCGAGCCGCTGGACGCCTCCAGAGGAATAAAACCATTGGTTTGTAAAAGTTCAGACAGTTGGGCCCGATTGATGGCCTGATCGTCCACCACCAATACTTTTGCGGCAATTCCCGGCTGACCGACATAATAGGTGGGAGGTTTAGAAAGAGTCGCTTCCATAGTTTTGTTTATCAACAACTCCTAGGTTGCCAAACAGTTAAGCGCAAGGGAAATTAGGGCCCGACCAGTGAGCCAGTCGGCACAAAACGAGCGCATATTCCCCAAAATAGGTTGAGAGTCGCGATTAATGACTCAAAGTCATTAACGAGAAAAAGCAACCAAGCCAATGTTATTCAGCCTAGTTGGCGCAAAATGGAATAGCCAATTTAGGAGGGAAAATTTCGCTCTGGATGGCGCAAGAGGCCCAACACCCGCCGGCGGCGAGATGTTGGGCACTGTTAGGCTAACGAGATAAGTGGGGTCAGTTAAGGGCGTCGACCACGGCCTCACCCATGTCCGAGCAACTCACCAGTTTGGTGCCTTCGGAGGCAATATCTTTGGTGCGCAAACCGGCATCCAAGACTTTCTCGACCGCACGCTGAATCTTATCGGCGGATTCTGGCGCAGCCAGCGAGTAGCGCAACATCATCGCCGCCGACATAATCGTCGCCAGCGGATTGGCAATATTTTGCCCGGCGATGTCCGGCGCCGATCCGTGACACGGCTCGTACAGGCCCTTGTTGCTCTCGTTTAGCGATGCCGAAGGCAACATGCCAATGGAGCCCGTAATCATGGAGGCTTCGTCCGAGAGAATATCGCCAAACAAGTTACCGGTTACGATCACATCAAATTGCTTGGGATTGATCACCAACTGCATGGCGGCGTTGTCCACGTACATGTGCGATAGGCTCACGTCCGGGTAATCTTTGGCCACCTCTTCCATCACCTCGCGCCACAGCACAGTCACTTCCAGCACGTTGGCTTTATCGATGGAGCACACGCGATGATTGCGCTTTTGCGCAGCTTCGAACGCCACTTTGGCAATGCGGCGGATCTCGGACTCGGTGTACACATCGGTGTTGTAACCCTGGCGCTCACCGTTGTCGAGTTTGCGAATGCCACGCGGCTGGCCAAAATAGATGCCACCGGTTAACTCGCGCACGATTAATACGTCCAGGCCAGCGACCAACTCAGGCTTTAACGGCGAAGCATCCACCAACTGCGCAAACGCCGTGGCCGGGCGCAAATTGGCAAACAGGCCCAGATCGGATCGAATATCGAGCAGGCCCGGCTCGGGGGGCAAGTGCCGTTCGGTTTTGCCATCCCATTGTGGGCCGCCCAAAGCGCCGAATA